>JAEWJD010000361.1 GCA_023386765.1 Pseudomonadota bacterium
CAGACCGTGGTGTTCAAACTCAAGCAGCCGTACTCGGCTTTTCTGCACGCCTTTGACATTGGGGGCGGGGCGATCCTGCCCAAGCATCTCTATGATGTCGAGACGCCGATCACGCAGAACCCCCACACCAATGCCCCCATTGGCACCGGCCCCTTCAAGTTCAAGCACTGGGAGCGCGGCTCTTATATCGAGCTGGTGAAGAATCCTGCCTACTGGAAGGAAGGCCGCCCCTACCTGGATGGCATCACCTATCGCGTGATTCCGGACGCCGCCTCGCGCCGGCTCGCCCTGGAGCAGGGCACCGTGCAGCAAGCCTGGCTGCAGGATATCGAGCCGATCGACCAGCAGCGCCTGGCCAAACTGCCGCATATCGGAGAAACCAAGAAGGGCTATGAGTACTGGTCCACCATGTCGTGGATCGAACTCAACGGCGGGCGCGAACCCTTCTCGGACAAGCGCTTTCGCCAGGCGCTGATGTACGGGCTGAATCGCGACTTTATTGCCGAGAAAATCATGTACGGCACGGGTACGGTCGCCACCGGCCCGATCCATCACAACACGCGCTTTTATGACGCCAACGTCAAACGCTATCCCTATGATCCCAAGAAGGCCATCGCCCTGCTCGACGAAATGGGCCTCAAGCCGGACAAGGACGGCGTGCGTGCGCGGGTCGGGCTGATCCCTCTACCCTATGGCGAGATGTCGCGCCGCACGGCGGAATACATCAAGCAGAACTTGAGCAAGATCGGCGTGCAAGTCACGATCGAGAACGCCGATGTGGGCGGCTGGACCTCGCGCGTGGGCAACTGGGACTATGACATGGCCGGCAACGGGGTGTTCCAGTATGGCGACCCGGCCATCGGCGTGGCGCGCACCTATCTGGGCAGCAACATCAAGCAGGGGATGATGTTCAGCAATACCTCGCGCTACAACAATCCCAAGGTCGACGAACTGTTCAACGCCGCGGCCCAGGCACCTACCGAAGAAGAGCGCCAGAAGCTCTATACCGAAGTGCAGCAGATCCTGGTGGAGGATGTCCCGCTGCTGTGGATCGCCGATACCAACTACTCGGTGTTCCATAACAAGCGCCTGCACAATGCCGTCACGACCGGCCTGGGCGTGGTCGATACTCAGAGCGACGCCTGGCTGTCCAAAGAATGAAGAAGATAGGCAAATTCCTCGCGAGCCGGCTTTTTAAGAGCGTGCTGGTTCTGCTGATGATCGCGCTCTTTAACTTCTTTCTGGTACGCGCGGCGCCGGGGGATCCTGCCGAGATCCTGGCTGGCCAGTCCGGCGCGGTGGATGCCGAGTTCATCGCCAAGCTGCGCACGGAGTTCGGGCTGGATCAGCCCATGATCGTGCAGTTGGGACAGTACCTCAAGAACGTCGCGACCTTCGACCTGGGGTACTCCTATCGGCAGCAGGCGTCAGTCACCAGCCTGATCGGCGAGCATCTGCCGGCCACGCTGCTGCTGACGATCACCGCGTTCATCTTCGCCGTGGCCGCTGGAGTCAGTCTGGGTACGCAGGCTGCGCTGCGGGTAGGTAAGTGGGGCGACACAGTCATCACGACCTTTTCCATGCTGGCCTATGCCACACCGTTGTTCTGGGTCGGCTTGATGCTGGTGCTGCTGTTCTCGGTCAAGCTGGAATGGTTGCCGGCCTTTGGCTACCAGACGGTGGGGGCGCAGTTCACGGGGATGGCGCATGTGATGGACGTGGCGCGTCATCTGCTGCTGCCGGCGCTCACCCTGGGCATGTTTTACATGGCGGTCTACGCACGCCTGACGCGCGCCTCCATCTTGGAGGTCAGTCAGCTGGACTTCGTCAAGACTGCCCGCGCCAAGGGCCTGAGCGAGCGCACCGTCATCACGCGGCATGTCCTGCGCAATGCCTTGCTGCCGGTGATTACCTATGCCGGCATCCAGGCCGGCGGGCTGATCGGCGGTTCGCTGCTGGTAGAGACGGTCTTCGCGTGGCCGGGCATCGGCCGGCTGGCCTTTGACGCCCTGTTGCAGCGTGACTACAGCGTCTTGCTGGGGGTGTTCTTCATCGCGTCGCTGATTGTGGTGATTGTCAACCTCATCACCGACATCCTCTACACCGTGGTCGATCCCCGAATCGAGTTGAAATGAAAGACTTCCTGCATGCTTTCTGCCGTCACAAAGGCGGTGTCGCGGGGGTGATCGTGATCGTCGCGGTTGCCGGCCTGGCGCTCGCGGCGAACTGGATCTTTCCCCATGACCCTTGGGAAATCGTCAATGCGCCCTTCATGCCGCCGCTGACCGATGACACCTTGCTGGGCACCGACACGCTGGGGCGTGACATCGGCGCCGGCATCGCCTATGGCGCCCGGCTGACCTTGTTGCTGGCTGCGGTATCCACCGCTGTATCCATCCTGTTCGGTGTGTCGGTGGGGGCCATCTCCGGCTTCTATGGCGGGCGAGTGGATCAGGCCGTGGTTGGTTTTATCGAACTGTTCCAGACCATTCCCAGCTTCTTTCTGGCAGTGGTGCTGGTGGCCATCCTGACACCCAGCATGAGCACCGTGATCTTCGCGATTGCCGTGGTCTCCTGGCCGCCTCTGGCTCGTTTGGTGCGGGCTGAGTTCATGAGCCTGAAAAACCGGGAATTTGTGCAGGCTGCGATGCTGGCGGGTCAATCCAATACGCGCATCATCCTGACCCAGATCCTGCCCAACAGTCTGTCGCCGGTGATCGTCTCCGGCTCGCTGATGGTTGCCAGCGCGATTCTGCTGGAGTCTGCGCTGAGCTTTCTTGGCCTGGGCGATCCGAATGCCATGACCTGGGGCTACATCATCGGCGCCTCGCGCAGCGTGTTGCGTGATGCCTGGTGGATGAGTGTGTTCCCCGGCGTGGCGATTCTGTTGACCGTGCTGTCGCTGAATCTGATCGGCGAGGCGCTCAATGATGCGCTCAACCCGAAGCTGGCCCGCAAGAGGACGACATGACACAGCACGACATGACACAGCCTTTGCTCGACATTCGCGGTCTGACGGTTACCGTCGCCCAGGGCGGGCCGGACGTGGTCCAGGCGGTGTCGTACACCGTCAACCGCAATGAAATCCTGTGCGTGGTCGGCGAATCGGGCTCGGGAAAATCCGTCACGGCACACGCCGTCATGGGTCTGCTGTCGCCTGATCAGTTGAACGTGACCGCTGGCGAGATCCTGTACCAGGGACGCAACTTGGTGGGGCTGCCCAACAGCGAGTGGTACAAGCTGCGCGGAAAATGCTTCGGCATGGTGTTCCAGGAGCCGATGACGGCGCTCAACCCCATCATGCGCATCGGCCGCCAGGTCGACGAGGTTCTGCAGCGCCATACCGACCTGGATGCGGCCGCCCGGCGCGCGCGGGTGCTGGAGCTGTTTGCCCAGGTGCTGTTGCCGGAACCGGCGGCGATCTATGACGCCTATCCGTTCCAGCTCTCCGGTGGGCAGCGTCAGCGCGTGGTGATCGCCATGGCGCTGGCGTTGGAGCCGGACGTGCTGATCGCCGACGAACCGACCACGGCACTGGATGTCACCACTCAGGCCCAGATCCTATCGTTGATCAAGGATATTCAGCGCCGCATGGGCATCGGCGTGATTTTCATTACCCACGATTTCGGCGTGGTGGCCGATATCGCGGACCGCATCGTGGTCATGCGCAAGGGCGAAGTGGTGGAAAGCGGGCCGGCTGCAACGATCCTCAATCAGCCCGAACATCCCTATACCCGCCAGTTGATCGCCGCTGTACCGCACAAACCACAAGGGAAGGGGGCGCAGCCCGAACGTGCGCCGCTGATGCAGGTGCGCGGCCTGAACAAGACCTTTGTGACGGGTGGGCGCCGGGTTACCGCGCTGCGCGAGATCGAGCTGGACATCCACCAGGGAGAGACCCTGGGGCTGGTCGGCGAATCCGGCTCCGGCAAGTCGACCCTGGGGCGCAGCCTGATCGGCCTTATCCCTCCGGATCGCGGCAGCGTCAAGATGGAGGGGCGCGAGCTGCTCGGCCTGAGTCCCAGGGAATTTCGTCCTTACCGGCGTCAGATCCAGATGGTGTTCCAGGATCCTTATGCCTCGCTCAACCCGCGCCACCGGATTGCCGATGCCATCTCCCAGGGGCCGATCGCCTTTGGCGAAACCCGCGGCAATGCCATGCGCCAGGCTCGCGAGTTGCTGGAACTGGTGGGACTGGGCGGCGACGCGGCCGACCGTTATCCGCACCAGTTCTCGGGAGGCCAGCGTCAGCGCATCGGCATCGCCCGCGCCCTGGCGCTCAAACCGCGCATGTTGATCGCCGACGAGGCCGTCTCGGCGCTGGATGTGTCCATCCAGGCGCAGGTGCTGGATCTGCTCAAGACTGTGTCGGGCCAGTTCGATCTCTCGGTGTTGTTCATCACGCACGACCTGCGTGTGGCGGCGCAGATATGCGATCGCATTGCCGTGATGCGGCAGGGCGAGATCGTCGAACTCGACCGGGCTTTGCGGATTTTCTACGAGCCCGGGCATGAATACACCCGCCGCCTGATCGCGTCCGTCCCGGGCCAGTCCTGGGAAAAACCGGATCTGGCGGCTTGAATCGATACCACAACGAGGAGATGCAGCATGGATAGGGGACAGTACCAGGCCCTGGATGGATTGGGCCTGGCCGAGGCTTTGCAGCGCGGCGAGACGACGCCTGCGCAATTGATGGATTGCGCCATCGACGTGGCGAAAAGCGTCAATCCCGCCTTGAACGCCCTGTGTTACGAACGCTACGAGGAATCGCAGGCGGTCGCTCGTACCTGGGCCTTGCGCGGGCCTTTTGGCGGCATCCCGTTTCTGCTCAAGGATTCGGGGCTGGCGCACATCCGCTTTCCCTCCAGCATCGGTTCGCGCCTGCTCAACGACACGACCTACGCTCGTAATGCAACATTGGCCGATCGTTTCGAACAGGCCGGTCTGATTCCCTTTGCTCGCACGACGGTGCCGGAGTTCTGCATGGCCCCCACTACGGAGGCGCTGCGCAACGGCGGACCCACCCGCAACCCCTGGGATCCCGAGCGTTCCAGCGGCGGCTCCTCGGGCGGGGCGGCCGTGGCCGTGGCCGCCGGGATCGTGCCCTTGGCGCATGGCAGCGATGGCGGCGGATCGATACGTATCCCAGCCGCCTGTTGCGGCGTGTATGGCTTGAAGACCTCGCGTGGGCGGGTGCCCATCGGACCCTTCAAGGGCGAGGGCTGGGGTAGTCTGGCGACCGACGGCGTACTGTCCCGCACGGTGCGCGACACGGCCGCGGCGCTGGATGCCGTGGCCGGCATGGAGGTCGGCGCGCCTTACAGCGCCCCGCCCGCACCCGACTCCTATCTGGCGTTGCTGTCGCGTCCGCTGCAGCCCCTGCGCGTGGCCGTCTGGCGCAGCGCTTTCGCCGGGGTGGAGGTGGCTCCCGAGTGCGTGGCGGCGGTCGAGCATGCCGCTGCGCTGCTGGCCAGCGCCGGGCATACTGTGGTGGAGAGTCAGCCGCCCGATATCGGCTATGACGAGTTCGTGACCGCGCACGCGCAGGTTCTGGCTGCCAATATCGTGCTGTCGGTCGAGGCCAGGCTGGCGCAGACCGGCCGGGCGCTACAGGCAGACGACCTGGAGCCGGCCTACCGAGATGGTTACGAGGAAGGCCGCCGCTTGAGTGCGGCCACCTATGCCGCCTGTGTCAACCGCTTCCATGCTGTCGGGCGGGTGCTTGCAAATTATCTGCAAGACTACGACATCGTGCTGTCGCCGTCCCTGACGCAACTGCCGTTGAAGCTGGGAGTGTTGTCCACCCGTGGCGTGAGCTTCATGGACTTCCGCCGCCAGGTGGGGCGCTACGGCACGTTTGCCGCCGCCTTCAACGCTTCGGGGCAGCCGGCGGCCAGTCTGCCGTTGTACTGGACCGAGGCGGGCTTGCCGGTCGGCGTGCAGATCGCGGCGTCCTTCGGCCGCGAAGACCTGCTGTTGCAGTTGTCGGCTCAGTTGGAGCAGCTGGCACCCTGGTCGGAACGCTATCGTCGCTGAACCTTATGCCGCCGCCACCCTAGTCTTCGCGCGCCAGTGACATCGATGTGGTCTGGCGCCATGGCTATGGCTGGCCGGCCGCCAGCGTGCTGCGCCGTTACGGCTGAGCGCGGCAGTGGCTCCGTGAGATCGCGCTGGCCTGGCTCTGTCGAAGAGCCTCGGCCGGCGCGACAATAGGCCCTTCTCTGCTGTGGATGGCCGCCATGTATCTTCCTTCCCATTTCCAGGTCACCGATAC
>JAEWJD010000010.1 GCA_023386765.1 Pseudomonadota bacterium
ACTACCGCTCCGCAGCGGCGATACCTTTCGGCATCTTGCCAGAGTGAACTGGCGTCCCCTAGGGGATTCGAACCCCTGTACTCACCGTGAAAGGGTGATGTCCTAGGCCTCTAGACGAAGGGGACCTGAACAAACTACCAGTGTGAGACCTTGGTGGAGGTAAGCGGGATCGAACCGCTGACCTCTTGCATGCCATGCAAGCGCTCTCCCAGCTGAGCTATACCCCCTCTGGCTTTCACACTGCTTCGCGGTTTTTCAAGCATCCCTGCTTTCGCAAGGGCACCCATGAAACCTGACTTGAAACTTCTGAATCGCTTCAGTCGTTTCGCATCAACTGCGAAGAAACGAGATTATGCACGATATTTTGAAGCTGTGCAAGCCCACTGAAAAAAACTTTAAAACAAGGTCTGAGCTACAGTTAAAGCCACCTTGTCCGCTACGGAGACCCGCATGGCGCCCACCTCATTTCCGACCCGCCAACTGGGATGCACCGGCATGGCATTGTCACGGATCGGCCTGGGCACCTCGGCCATCGGCGGCAGCAACTGGACCTATGCCTGGGGCGCACAGGATGACGACGCCTCGCTGCGTACCGTGCAGCACGCGGTCGATCGCGGCATCAACTGGATCGACACCGCTGCGGCCTATGGCCAGGGCCATGCCGAGACCCTGCTGGGCCAGGCGCTGGCGCAATTGCCTCGCAGCGCCCGCCCCTACCTGTTCACCAAAGGCGGCCTGCAGGCCGAGAGCGGCCAGACCCGCGTACGGGGCCAGCCCGAAGTGCTGCGCCGCGAACTGGAGGCTTCCCTGCGGCGCCTGCGCACGGACTGCATCGACCTTTACCAGATGCATTGGCCGGCCACCGATGGGACCCCGCTGGAGGTGTACTGGCAGACATTGCTGGATTTTCAGCGCGAGGGCAAAGTCCGCGCCGTTGGCCTGTCCAACCACAGCCTGGCACAGCTGCAGGCCGCCGAAGCCCTCGGCCACGTCGACAGCGCCCAACCGCCCTTCTCGGCCATCGTACGCGACAGCGCGGCCGATCTGCTGCCCTGGTGCGCCGACCGGCAGACGGGCGTGATCGTCTACAGCCCGATGCAATCCGGCCTGCTGTCGGGGGCCTTCACGGCATCGCGCGCGGCGGCCCTGCCGGCCGATGACTGGCGCACGCGCGACGCCCAGTTCCAGCCCCCCCGGCTGCAGGCCAATCTGGCGCTGGCCGACGCATTGGCACGGATCGCCGAAAGACACAGCACCACGGCCGGCACCATCGCCATCGCCTGGACGCTCGCCTGGCCTGGCGTGACCGGCGCGATAGTGGGCGCACGCAGCCCGGCCCAGGTCGACGACTGGCTGGGCGCAGCCACGCTTGACCTCGATCCGGACACCTTGCAAGAGATTGCTGCCGCCATCACGCAGAGCGGGGCCGGTACCGGCCCGCTCTGCCCACCAGACGACGATGCGCTGCCTTCGCCCAGCGACTGGCTGCGTTAATGCATGGAATCAACGGCTGGCATCAGGGGCGGCGAGGCCGGCGCACGGCGCGCCACAGCGCCAGGACCAGGATCAGGCCTACCAGCGCCAGCATGCTGGCATCGCCGCCATAGGCGTAGGGCGTCAGCCCGGCCATGCCCTGCACCACCACCGGCAGCACGCCAGCCTGGTGCGGCGGCAGTTGTGCCACCACCTGGCCACGGGCATCGATCGATGCCGTGATACCCGTGTTGGTGGCCGTGACCATCGGGCGAGCCGTCTCGATACTACGCAGGCGGCCGATCTGCAGATGCTGGCGCAACGCCCAGGTATCGCCGAACCAGCCCAGGTTGCTGACATTGGCCAGGATCGTGGCACCGGCGCCCCCCTGCGGATCGGCATGCAGGGCAGGCAGCAGTTCCGGGCCGAAGAGATCTTCGTAGCAGATGTTGAAGGCGACCCGCTGGTCCTGGATGCCAAAAGGCGACTGGTAGGCAGCCCCCCGGTCAAAGTCACCCAGGGGGATATTGAGCATGTCGACGAACCAGCGGAAACCCGGCGGCACGAATTCACCCCAAGGCACCAGATGCTGTTTGTCGTAGCGCATGGGCGTGGTGCCCTGCTGGATATCCCGCAACGGCGTCTGGCTGTCGAAAGCAATGACGCTGTTGGTGTAGCGGCGCCGCCCCTGGGCATCACGGGTATCGAGTGGCACGCCCATGGCGATGGTGGCCTGCTGAGCCACGGCCACATCGTGCCAGGCCTGCCAGACCTGCGGCGGCAACTGGCTCTGGAATACCGGCAAAACGGTTTCCGGCAACAGGATCAGGTCTGCCGCGGGTTCTCCCGCGCGGGCGGGCAGGCTGCTGAGCCCGAGATGGCGCTCCAGACCGGCTTGCATCAGGGCGGGATTGAACTTCTGAGACTGCTCGACATTGCCCTGCACCAGACGCATCGACAGCGGCGCGCCTGCAGGCTTGGACCAGGCGATCAGGCCCAGGCCGGCACCGGCAGCCACCAGCAGCACGGCCAGCCCGGCCGGCAGCGCACGGCGCGCATCGGATGGCGCGGCGCGGGTCGCGGCCAGATCGGCCAGCGCCGCGGCGCAAAACGCCGTGATGAAGGCCAGGCCATGCACGCCCAGCACCGGAGCCCAGCCGGCAATGGGGCTGTCGACCACCCCATAACCGATATTGAGCCAGGGGAAACCGGTCATCACGGTCGCGCGCAGCCATTCGAACAGCGTCCAGCTTGCCGCCCAGACCAGCGCGACCCACACGCGCCGCCAAGGCTCACCGTGCCCTGACGGCGGGCAGAGCCGCCGCGCCAGCCAGGCAGCCGTGGCCGGGAAGATGGCCAGGAAGGCGGCCAATGCCAGCACCCCGGCGGCGGCCAGCGGCGCAGCCAGCCCGCCATACTGATGCATGCTGATGTACAGCCAGTACAGCCCGACGGCGAAACTGACGCAGGCAAACCCCCAGCCACGGCGCCAGGCCTGCTTGCCGGTTGCCGCGCCCAACACGGCGTAAGCCAGCACCGACAGGGTCAGCACCTGCACCCATGCCAGGCTCCAGGCAGGCAAGGGCCCGGGGGCGAAACTCAGGGCATGCAGCGCCCCGGCGGCGGCCAGTCCTGCCCCGGCACGCACACGCCTCATCCCAGCGAATCCAGGGCGACGCTGGCCGGACGGCGGCGCACACGCAGCCAAAGCGCTCGGCGCGGGTCGGCCCGGATGACCTCGAAGGCCAGGTCGCCGAATTCGGCGGTATCGCCACGACGCGGAATGCGACCCAGACGGCCGCCCAGCCAGCCCCCGACGCTGTCGTACTCATCATCGGGCAGCTGGATGCCGAAGGTGTCGTTGAAATGGTCGATATCGGTGGACGCCAGCAGACGCCACTGATTCTCGCCCTCGGGGAAGATGGATTCCTCGTCTTCGTCGAACTCGTCCTCGATGTCTCCGACGATCTGTTCGAGCACGTCTTCCATGGTGACCAGGCCCGAAATGCCGCCATGCTCGTCGATGACGATGGCAATATGGTTGCGCGAGGAACGGAACTCACGCAGCAGCACGTTCAGGCGCTTGGACTCGGGAATGAAGATCGCCGGCCGGATCAGGGCGCGCAAGGCAATGGAGGGGTCCTGCATGTAGCGCAACAGATCCTTGGCCAGCAGGATGCCGAGGATGTTGTCGCGATCATCTTCGTAGACCGGAAAGCGCGAGTGCGCGGTCTCGATGATGGTGGTCAGCAACTGTGGCAGGGGCTGGCTGACGTCCAGCAGATCCATGCGCGAGCGCGGCACCATGATATCGGCCACGGTGCGCTCGGAGACGGCCAGCGCCCCCTTGATCATCGAATAGGACTCTGCATCAAGCAGTTGCCGGCCGTGGGCCGCTTCCAGGAAGGCCTTGATGCCCTCGCGGTCTTCGGGCTCTCGCCGGATCAGGGAAACGACACGATCCAGCAGGGATCTGGCGGGCTTGCGGGCTTCTTCAGCAGGGTATGGGTCAGACATTGTCCAGATGGACTCGTAACAGAAAGGATCAGCATAACCGATCCCCCCCGGGGTCGCGCAAATCCGCGCCAGCACGGGGCGCCCGCAGCCGGGTCAGGCGAGATAGGGATCGGCAATACCGATACGGGCCAGGATGGCGGTCTCCAGGGCTTCCATGCGGCGCGCATCGCGCGCCTTGATATGGTCATAGCCCAGGGCGTGCAGCACGCCATGCATGGTCAGGTGGGCGGCATGGTCGAGAAACTGTTTCTTCTGCTCGCGCGCCTCGCGCGCCAGCACCGGCACGCAGATCACGATATCGCCCCGCGCCGTGCCCAGCGGATCAACGCCATACTCGAAGGTCAGCACGTTGGTGGCGTAGTCCCGGCCACGAAAGCCCGAGTTCAGCCGCCGGCCCTCGGCCAGCCCGACCAGCCTCAGGCTGAGTTCGGCCCCCTGCAGGGCCACCAGGCCGTCAGCTGCGGCCCCGGCCAGGGCATAGCCGGCCCAGCGGCGCAGGCGCCAACGGGGCAGCCTCGGCTCGGCCACGGCATACTGGACCGCCAGCGCCAGTTGCGGATCAGAGGCCGTCATGCTGCTCGGCCGCCTCGTAGGCATCGACGATGCGGGCCACCAGCGGGTGGCGCACCACATCACGGCTGGTGAAACGCGTGCTGGCGATACCCTGCACATCTGCCAGGACCTTGACGGCATGCGCCAGGCCGCTTTGCTGGCCGCGCGGCAGGTCGACCTGGGAGGGGTCACCCGTGATGACCGCCTTGCTGCCGAAACCGATGCGGGTCAGGAACATCTTCATCTGCTCGGGCGTGGTGTTCTGGGCTTCGTCCAGGATCACGAAAGCATGATTCAAGGTGCGCCCGCGCATATAGGCCAGCGGCGCGATCTCGATGCTCTGCTTCTCGAACAGGCGCTGCACCCGCTCAAAACCCATCAGGTCGTACAGCGCGTCGTAGAGGGGGCGCAGGTAGGGGTCGACCTTCTGCGCCAGATCGCCGGGCAGGAAACCCAGCCGTTCACCGGCCTCGACCGCCGGGCGCGTCAACACCAGGCGCTGGACGTTGTCGCGCTCCATCGCGTCGATGGCGCAGGCCACCGCCAGCCAGGTCTTGCCGGTGCCGGCCGGCCCCACGCCGAAGGTGATGTCGTGCTTGAGGATGTTGTTCAGGTAGTCACGCTGGCGCGGCGTGCGCGGCCGCAGGTCATTGCGCCGCGTGCGCAAGGCGATCACATCGCTCTCGTCGTCCAGCGACGGCAGCGTCGGATCGATCTCGCGCGGGTCTTCCTGCACTTCGACGCGGCGGCCCACGCCGATCTCGACCAGACCCAGCTGGATGTCGTCGACCGACAGCTCGCGATGAGTGGCCTGCTCGTGGAAACGCCGCAACGCGCGCCCGGCCAGCTCGGCCTGCTCGCCCTCGACGGTCACGCGGTTGCCCCGGCGCGAGAGCGTCACGCCCATGCCATCGGCCAACTGCCGCAGGTTCTCATCCAGCGGCCCGCACAGATTGGCCAGATGTACGTTATCGCCCTCGAGGGTGATGATGACTGGCAGGGTGCGGCGGCGGCTGCGCGAAGAGGTCATGCTGCTCCTTGGTCGCTGTCCTGGACGACGGCCACACGGCCGCGCAGGGAGTTGGTAAAGGCCTCGGTGATCACAACGTCGGTCATGGTGCCGATCAGACGGGCCGGGCCGGCAAAGTTGACGATGCGGTTGTTCTCGCTGCGGCCCATCAGTTCGCTGGGGTCGCGCCGCGAAGGGCCTTCGACCAGCACGCGCTGCGTGGTACCGACCATACCCTGGGCGATGGCGGCGGCCTGCTCATTGATGAGCGCTTGCAAGGCCTGCAGTCGCTTGAGTTTGACGTCCTGGGGCGTGTCATCGTGCAGATCCGCCGCCGGCGTGCCGGGACGACGTGAATACACGAAGGAAAACGAAGTATCGAAACCCACATCGGCGATGAGCTTCATGGTCTTCTGGAAATCTTCCTCGGTCTCGCCCGGGAAGCCGACGATGAAATCCGAGGACAGCGTCAGGTTGGGGCGCGCTGCACGCAGCTTGCGCACCACCGACTTGAATTCCAGCGCGGTATAGCCGCGCTTCATGGCGGCCAGCACGCGATCGCTGCCGGCCTGCACCGGCAGATGCAGGAAGGACACCAGTTTGGGCAGGCGCGCGTAGGCGTCGACCATGCGCTGGGTCATTTCCTTGGGGTGCGAGGTGGTGTAGCGGATGCGCTCGATGCCGGGAATCTCGTGCACGTATTCCAGCAGCATGGCGAAATCGGCGATCTCGTCGCTGCCCTCGATGCTGCCGCGATAGGCGTTGACGTTCTGGCCCAGCAAGGTGACCTCGCGCACGCCCTGGTCAGCCAGGTCGGCCACCTCGGTCAGCACATCCTCGAACGGACGCGAGACTTCCTCGCCGCGCGTATACGGCACCACACAGAAGCTGCAATATTTGCTACAGCCTTCCATGATGGAGACGAAGGCTGCCGGCCCCTCGATGCGCGGGGGCGGCATATTGTCGAACTTCTCGATCTCCGGGAAGCTGATGTCGACCTGCGAGCGGCCCTGCTCGCGCCGGCGCTGGATCAGCTCGGGCAGGCGATGCAGCGTCTGCGGACCGAATACCACGTCGACATAGGGCGCGCGCTTGACGATGGCCTCGCCTTCCTGGCTGGCCACGCACCCGCCCACCCCGATCACCAGATTCGGATTGAGCTTCTTGAGATGCTGCACCCGCCCCAGATCGGAAAAGACTTTCTCCTGCGCCTTCTCGCGCACCGAACAGGTGTTGAAGAGAATGACGTCGGCTTCTTCGGGGTTGTCGGTGACTTCCAGGCCCTGGTCTTCACGCAATACGTCGACCATTTTGTCGGAGTCGTATTCGTTCATCTGGCAACCGAAGGTGCGGATGTAGACCTTGCCGCCTGGCTGGGGGCCGGACGCGGCGGCGGGCAGAGCGGCGGCGGTGCCGTCGCGCTTGAGTGTGGTTTCGTGCATGGGCGTGCGCCGTGGCGGGTGTAGATCCCGGGGGCGGTTCGAATGAGGGGAAAGTTCGATTTTACCTTTTTAAACGCCTTATCGCCCCGGGTGTCTTTGTGATGCCGCAAACCTTCTTTATGATGGGCGGTTCGCCGGGCTCCACCGGCCGGCGTGCGCACTGTGCCGTCCACCTCCCACCATCCCCCCTCCTGCGCATGACGCCTGGCATCCCGCTTCTTCCCCCCTCCCCTGTCGCCCGCCGCCATCCGGCCTGGCGGCTCGTCGCGGTCGCACTCGCGCTGCTGGCCTGTGCCCTCTGGATAGACCGTCCGCTGACCCTCTGGATTCACGGCCATGTCTCGCCCACGCTGGATCGCGTGTTCGACTACATCGGCCTCATGGGGGACGCCGAGTTCTCGCTGGTGCCGGCCCTGCTGATCTACATCTGGTCGCTCAATGGCCTGGCACGCGGCTGGCACTGCCCCTGGCGGGCCGGCTTCGAGCGCAGCGCGCGCGGCGCGCTCCTGCTGATGCTGACCATGGCCATGGGCGGGGTCATCACCTTGCTGCTCAAGCGCCTGGTGTCGCGCGCCCGCCCGGAAGAACTGCTCGATCACGGCATCTATGGCCTGGGCCACTGGTTCCGTGGCAGCCCCTATGACTCCTTTCCTTCCAGCCACACCCAGGCCGCCTTCGCCACGGCAGCCGTGCTTGCCATCCTGGCGCCGCGCTGGCGCTGGCCGGTACTGACGCTGGCCGCCCTGGTTGGCCTGAGCCGCCTCATCAATCGCGACCACTATCTCACCGACGTACTCACGGCGGCGGCCATTGCCCTGTCCTGCGCCGCCTTTCTCGCGCCGCGCGTGCTCGACAGCCGCACACGCTGGCCCTTGCGCGCCCCCTGGCGCTGGTTCTCGCGCCACTGAAAAACCAGCGGTTCTGCACGATCTCAAAAAATAGTGCATAATTCGGCCCCGTTCATCGAGAGGTGAACAGGCAAGCCGAAAAACAGGAAGCGCCAAGCCGAATGTCTACGGATTGTGACCTCGGGGGTATAGCTCAGCTGGGAGAGCGCTTGCATGGCATGCAAGAGGTCAGCGGTTCGATCCCGCTTACCTCCACCAAGGTCCCCTTCGTCTAGAGGCCTAGGACATCACCCT
>JAEWJD010000081.1 GCA_023386765.1 Pseudomonadota bacterium
GCCATGAACATCCTGCTGCTCGATCAGCGCATGGTGGCCCTGGTCGATACCCACGTCAACGACGACCCCACCGCCGAACAGATCGCCGAGTTCACCATCGCCGCGGCCGAGGAAATGAAGCGCCTGAACCTCGTGCCCAAGGCCGCGCTGCTGTCGCGCTCGAACTTCGGCACCGGCAGCTCCGCCTCGGGCGCCAAGATGCGCGAGGCCCTGGAGCTGGTGCGCGCCCAGGCCCCGGAGCTGGAGATCGACGGCGAGATGCACGGCGACTGCGCCCTGGACGAAGCCCTGCGACTGCGCATCCTGCCTTCGTCCTCGCTCAAGGGCGAGGCCAACCTGCTGGTCTGCCCCAACGTGGATGCCGGCAATATCGCCTACAACCTGCTCAAGACCACCGCCGGCATCAACGTCGCCATCGGCCCCTTCCTGCTGGGTCCCAATGCACCGGTCAACATCCTGACGTCCAGCTCCTCGGTACGCCGAATCATCAACATGACGGCGCTCACCGTGATCAACGCCAACCGCCCCGGCTGATCACACGCAAGAACCTCTTTTCGCCGCCCACCCCGGGCGGTTTTTTTTGCTCCGGCCCGCCAGAAAACAAACTGGCGGGCTTTTTTTTCCACATCAATCCTTGCTCACCCCCCCGCCTGCAGGGCCTTCAATCGAAGAGGGTCCGCGCGCGCCGCCGCACGGAAAACAGGCGCTCAACGCAGCGTTTCGCCCCCTTGCCGGGCGGGTTTTCCGGTACCTGTTTCTGCCCTTTTTTTGACCAAAAAGCCCGTTTTCAGAGGCATCATGGCAAAGTCCGACCTGTGGATAACTACTAGGGCGGCAGCTTGTGCACATTATGTGTACCCAAGTTGAACAAGCACCGGTTTTGGCATGAGCCCCAAAACTTGTTCAACTTGGACTACTTTTCCAAACAGAGTTCTTGCACAGCCAAAAAACGCTGCAACCCGTTGAGAAATTTATGGTTTTTAGGGTTAATGGAGTTATCCACAGGCTCTCATTAATCATTAGTCTTTATATAAAGAGCTTTAAAGGAAAACCTTAAACATGTCTTCCCACCGCCACCGCCCCACGGGGTTTGCAACATGCGCATTCTCTTGATCGAAGACGAAGCCGACCTGGCCCACTGGCTGTCGCGCAGTCTGGCCCGCCATGCTGGTTTCGTCGTGGACTGGGCAGACAACGGCTTGCTTGCCGAACGCCGGCTTGCCCTGGAAGAATTCGATGCAGTCATTCTGGATCTGGGTTTGCCCGGCATGGATGGGCACACATTGCTCACCACCATGCGTGCCCGCGACGACAGAACCCCGGTTCTGGTCCTGACCGCACGCGATTCCCTGGCAGAACGGGTTGGCACGCTGCACGAAGGTGCCGATGATTTCCTGCCCAAACCCTTCGTACTCGAAGAACTCGAAGCACGCCTTACCGCACTGATCCGACGTAGTCGCGGTCGTGAACATCCCCGTTTGTCTCTGGGAAACCTCGTTTTGGACACATCGGCACAGAAATTCACGGTGTCCGGACAACCCTTGCAGTTATCCCCAAAGGAATACGCCGTACTGCGTGCCTTGATCCAGCGCAGCGGAGAACCTATCAACAAGCAACAGATCCTTGATCGCATCCAGTCCGATGACAGCGATGCCAACCTGGAAGCCATCGAAGTCCTGGTTCATCGGCTGCGAAAAAAATTGACCCACACCGGTGTGCAGATCGTCACCATGCGCGGAATGGGCTATAGCCTGGAGATCGCTGTTGACAACTCGTGATGCGCCAGCGGCACGTACTTTGCGCGCCACTTTGCTGCTCTGGCTGATTCCGGCACAGGTTCTCATCCTGGTCGGGGCGCTCTGGCTGTCCAACCATCAGCTGCGTGAACAAGTCGATCTGGCCTACGATCGAGCCCTTGCCGGAGCCCTCCGATCCATCGACCACAACATATCCACAGCGAGCGGTGGATTAAGTCTGGAGCTGCCGTACCTGATGCTGGAATTTTTCGAGCTGACGGCCAATGGCGATGTGTTCTACCGGGTGGCGACCGAGGACGGGCTGGCTGAAATCGGCAATCCCAGCCTACCCATGCCACCCGGGGCGCTGGTTTCCGGCAAACCGGAATTTTTTTATGCCGACTATTACGGCCAGCCGCTGCGCGTGGCTGCACTGGCCCGGCCGATGGATCCACCGCTTTACGCCGATGAAGGCGGACGGGTCATCATCCAGGTCGCCGAAGGCCTGGAAACCCGCCAGGAGTTCCTGAATCGGGCGCTGCTGCGTTCCGTCGAGCGGGACGTCGCCGTGGTACTGATCAGCATTTTGGTGGTCATCTGGAGCGTTCTGATGGCTTTGAGGCCTCTTGAACGACTCAAGGACGAGGTGGCCCGCCGTTCTGCAGACGATTTAAGCCCCGTGAGGGCGTCGGACGTGCCAGGTGAGGTCCTGCCCCTACTGGAAGCAATTAATCTCCACACGGGCCGTTTTGAGGCTCAGGCGAGGCTTCAGCGGCAGTTCCTTGACGACGCTTCGCACCAATTACGCACGCCGCTGTCGGTTTTGCGTACCCAATCGGCCTATGCGCTGCGCGAAACCGATCCCAAGGAGATCCATGCCGCCCTGGTGGCCATGAAAGAAGGCCTGGACCGGGCGGTACGCACCACCAACCAGATGCTGACCCTGGCGCGTGCCAAGGACGCTCCCTGGGCCGAAGGCGGTCTGGCACTGGAAAACGTGGATCTGGCCGAACTGGCCGACAGCGTGGGCCGTTCGCTGTTGCCCGCCATCCGGCGCAAGCGCATCGATTTCGGCCTGGAACGTGGTCCCCGGCCGATCCGTATCCAGGCGGTCGAGGGCTTGCTGCGCGAAGCGCTCTCCAACCTGCTGGACAACGCCTTGCGCTATTGCCCGGAAAACGGCGAAGTCACGGTTTACATCGGAAGCGACGCAAGCCATGCCTGGATCACGGTCGAGGACAACGGGCCGGGCATGTCGACGGAAGACATTGCCCATGCCAGCGTGCGCTTTCGGCGCGGAGCGGCCGGCAAGAACAAGCCCGGCGCAGGGCTGGGACTGGCCATTGTCGGAGCCATTGCCGGGATACACGGCGGCGTGTTGCGGCTGGAAAATCGCCAACCAGGACCGGGTCTGCGGGCTTCGCTGGTGTTTTCCCTAGGTTTCACCGCAAATGCTGCCATGCAACACAAAAACAGCCGGAATTGAAAGGTAGTGGAAAGGAAGGGTTTTGTACGGTATCTGCCTGACGTCGGGGGCTGCTCAGCCACCGGGCCTCAATTCAAAAACACAATCGGAGACCGTATCCCATGCAGATCCTGAAAAAAATCCGTCTGGGCGCCGTATTGGCGCTGGGCGTTGCCGGGCTGGGCAGCAGCCTGAGTGCCCAGGCTGCCAGCGAACCGCGCCGCCCTGAGTGCATTGCACCGGCGCAGCCTGGTGGCGGTTTTGACCTCACCTGCCGTCTGGCCACCGAAAGTCTCAAGCAAAGCGGGGCGCTCAAGGCCGCCATGCGCATCATCTACATGCCGGGCGGTATCGGTGCGGTGGCCTACAACAATATCGTGGCTCAGCACCCCAACGAGCCGGGCACGATCGTGGCCTTCTCGGGCGGATCGCTGCTCAATCTGGCGCAGGGAAAATTCGGCAAGTACAACGTCAACGACGTGCGCTGGCTGGCCGGCATCGGGGCCGACTACGGCGTGGCGGTGGTGCGTAACGACTCGCCCTACCAGGACCTCAAAAGCCTGATGGATGCCTTCAAGGAAGATCCGACCAAGATCGTGCTGGGTGCGGGGGGCACGGTGGGTAGCCAAGACTGGATGAAGGCTGCCCTGACTGCCAAGGCCGCCGGGGTGGATTTCCGCAAAATGCGCTTCGTGGCTTTCGAGGGCGGTGGTGAGGCCGTGACGGCGCTGCGTGGCGGTCATATCCAGGCCTACATGGGCGATGCGGCTGAAGCCTTCACGATGCTCGAAGGCGGCGCGCCGATCCGCGTGCTGGCGGTTTTCAACGACCAGCGCCTGCCCGGCAAGCTGGCCAGCGTGCCGACCGCCAAGGAGCAGGGCTATGACATCGTGTGGCCGATCATTCGTGGCTTCTACATGGGCCCCAAGGTCTCGGACGCCGACTACCAGTTCTGGGTCGAGGCTTTCAACAAGGCCATGGCCGCGCCGGAGTACGCCAAGCTGCGCGAGCAGTTCGGTCTGTTTCCGTTCTCCAAGACCGGCAAGGAACTGGATGACTACGTGAAGGAACAGGTCAAGGGCTACGCCGAGCTGGCCGACAGCTTCGGCCTGATCAAGAAGTAATTTTCACCGCCGCCGGCACCGCCGCCATCCAGGCGGCCGTGCCCGGCCGGCTGCTGCCGCCATGCGGTAGCCCGCTTTCCCTTTTGCTTGGAACCCGGATCATGAATGATCGTCTGTTGGGCATTCTTGCCCTGGTTCTGGCCGCCTTCATCACGTGGGCCGGCTGGGACCTGGAAGCGCCTTTTGCTTACGAGCCGGTAGGGCCGCGCGCCTTCCCGATGCTGATCGCGCTCATCATCGGCCTGTGCGGCCTGCGTTTGGCCATCAAGGGAGGCCATCAGGTCGAAGCCAATCCACCGGGGGCCAATGGGCGCATCGCGCTGATGGTGCTGTTCGCCGCGGCCTATGCCTTTCTGTTCCAGTGGCTGGGATTCGTCATCGCCACGTCGCTGATGACGATTGCTGTCGGCCGCTTGTTCGGCGGCTCGTGGATCAAGATGCTGATCGGTGGCGTCGTGATGGGCCTGTTGTTTTTCCTGCTGTTTGACAAGGCGCTGGACGTGGTCTTGCCCACCGGTCTTCTGGGAGAGTGGATATGAGCGGAGTTCTGGATCATTTGGCGCTGGGCTTTGGTGTCGCGTTCTCGCTCACCAACGTGTTGGTGGCGGCTATCGGATCGTTCATCGGCACCATGGTCGGGGTGTTGCCCGGGTTGGGGCCGATCAATGGCGTGGCCATGTTGATTCCGATTGCCTACGCGATGAATCTGCCGCCCGAGACGGCGCTGATTCTGCTGGCAGCCGTGTATGTAGGGGCCGAGTACGGCGGGCGCATTACCTCGATCCTGCTGAACGTGCCAGGCGAGGCGAGCGCCATCATGACGACGCTCGACGGTTATCCGCTGGCGCGCCAGGGCATGGCCAATGTGGCATTGTCGCTATCGGCCTGGTCCGCCTTTTTCGGCGCCATGGTATCGGTCACCGGCATCATTCTTCTGGCACCGATGCTGGCGCGTTGGGCATTGGCGTTTGGCCCCGCGGAGTACTTCGTGCTGATGGTGTTCGCCTTCTGTTGCCTGACCAGCTTGTTGGGAAAACAGCCCATCAAAGGGGTGCTGGCGGCGATGATCGGTCTGGGGATCTCGACCATCGGCGTGGACTCCAATTCCGGCGTCTACCGCTTCACGTTCGAGTCGGTCCACCTGTCGGATGGCATTGACTTCGTGGTGGTCGTGATCGCCCTGTTCGCGGTTGCGGAGCTGCTTGAAATGTTGGAGAAAGTGGCTGGCGGACACAGCATCGAGGTCAAGCCCAGCGGCCGCAAGCTGTTCAACCTGAAAGAGCTGGCCTTCACCTGGTGGAGCGTGGTGCGCAGTTCGCTGGTGGGATTCGGCGTGGGCGTGCTGCCGGGCGCTGGGGCCAGCGTTGCCGCAGCCGTCGCCTATTCGCAGGAAAAGCGCATCATCGAAGGCAAGGATCCTGATGCGAAATTTGGCAAGGGCGACATGCGCGGCCTGGTAGCGCCCGAATCGGCTGCAACGGCATCGGCCATCGGTTCCTTTGTTCC
>JAEWJD010000086.1 GCA_023386765.1 Pseudomonadota bacterium
TTGCTGGGGGGGCTGTTTTCCAGTGCCGGGCCGCCCGTGGTCTATCACTTCTATCGGCAACCCCTGCCGCTGGCCATGATCCGCAATTCCCTGCTTGTGCTGTTTGCGGCCAATGGTGTCGTGCGTACCAGCCTGGTCGTGGCGCAGGGTACCCTGCATGCCAACACCTTGTGGATGAGCCTGGAAGCATTCCCGGTGGTGGTCGGCCTGACCTGGCTGGTACGCCGCTACGCCACGGCGGACTCGGTTGATACCGTCAAGCGTATGGTGTTCGTGCTGTTGATCATTGCTGGCCTGGGCATGTTCGTGCCGGCCTCCCTGACCCTCTGGCGCGCCATTTTCTAGGGCGCGGCGGGCGGTGCTACCGGCTCGGGCGGGCTGCGCAGCACCAGGGTGTTCGATGCCGACATGGGGACGCCAGCATCGGAGAGGGCCTTCAGGATCGTGAACAGCAGCGTGCTGCGCGCCCCGTACGCGTTGCGCGGCGAACTGACATAACCCCGGGCATTGAAGACCAGCTGGCCGTTCTCGATGCCGTCCAGATAGACCCTGGGTTCCGGGGTGTCCAGGATATCGGCCTGCTCAGCGAAGGCTTGCAGCATGATCTGGCGCACCTGTTCAGCGTTGCTCGACAGCGGCATGGGCAGCTTGATCTGCACCACGCCCATGGGATTGGCGTGAGTGACGTTGCGTACGGTCTTGGTGATGAACTCCGAATTTGGCACGATCACGGTGGAGCGGTCGCTCATCTGAATCTCGGTGGCGCGGACATTGATACGTTGGATATCGCCTTCGATCCCCCCCAACGAGACCCAGTCGCCCACTTTCACGGGGCGCTCGGCCAGCAGGATGAGGCCGGAAACGAAGTTCTGCACCACCGCCTGCAAACCGAAACCGATCCCCACCGACAGCGCGCTGGCGATCCAGGCGACCCGTTCCAGTCCGATGCCCAGCGCCGACAGTGCCAGCGAAACCGCCAGCACGGCGCCGGCATATCCGAACAGGGTCGCCGCCGAGGTCTGCATGCCCGGATCTAGTTCGGTGGTCGGCAGATAGCGTTGTGCCAGCCAGTGCTTGACCAGCCGCACGACCAGCAGGGCGATGGCCAGCACCAGCAGTGCCTGGGCGACCGCGCCCGGGCGGATATTGATCTCCCCGATCTGCAGGCCTTCGTATAGACGGCCCAGGCGCTGCATCAGGTCGACGGGCGCTTCGCCGAAAGGCTCGGCCAGCAGCACCACGGCAATCAGGATGATCATCATGCGGCCCAAGCCCGATAGCAGCACGGCGGCCTGGCTGCGCAGCCGCGCGTGCAGTGCCTGGCTCTCGTCGCCGGGCGCCACGCGCAGCAGGGTGCTGAAGCCGTCATCGACCAGCACGGCCATGAGGTAGGCGCTGGCCAGCACGACCAGAGACCAGAGCGTCTGGCGCACCAGGAAACTGCCCAGCGCCGAGTAGCCGCTCAGCAAGGCCAGCAGGCTGGCGACCAGACTGAGCCAGGCCAGGGTTTCCAGGGCGACCAGCCACAGGGGGCGTGCCGGCGCTTCACTGGCACGGCGGCGCAGGCGTTCGGCGCGGCCCAACGCAATCATCAGGACAATGGCCATCAGCGCGGCCACCAGATTGCTCAGGGCAATGGTGCCGATCAGGCTGGCATTGGTCAGGCCGGGCAGGCGTTCGGCTGCCCAGGTCGCGACCACCAGCACGCCCAAGGT
This sequence comes from Pseudomonadota bacterium, assembly GCA_023386765.1. Lineage (GTDB taxonomy): Bacteria > Pseudomonadota > Gammaproteobacteria > Burkholderiales > Burkholderiaceae_B > Bordetella. The sequence continues at coordinate 1,716 of JAEWJD010000086.1, forward strand.
CAGGGGCAGCCAGCGCAGGCCCGGCACGAAATCGTCGGGCAGGGGCAGCAGGCGCCAGGACGGCCGCCGCTGCGAAAGCAGCGCATGGCCCAGGCCGGCGACAAAACCGCCCACGGTGGCGATCTCGATCAAATCGGTCAGCAGGGCGCGGGTATCCGCCGCGGCTTCGCCCTGCCAGGTCAGGCCACAGGCAAACAGGGCGGCGATCAAGGGCGGGGTGAGGCTGGACAACGCCACCAGCGTGACCGCCAGCAACGAGCGCCGCAGGCGTCCGGGAGGCACCCGGGTCGCGGTCAGCTGCAGGATCTTGCGGCTGACCCAATAACGCAGCGCCAGCACCAGCGCGACCAGCGCAGTCAGCATGGCCCAGACGCGGCCGGGGGTGGCGCTGATCAGTTCGCCTACCTCATCCAGCATGTCGGTCAGGCGTTGCAGATCCTGCGGCGCCTCGGTTTTCAGTTCGCGCCAGAACGCGGCGGACAGCACCGAACCCCGGCGCTCGCCCAGACTGGCCTGGAACTGTTCGCGCCGGATGGCGGAGATTTGTTCGGCGGTCTGCAGCGCTTCGACGGCCAGCAGGCGGGCCAGTTTCAACTGGCTGTCCAGGTTGCGGCTGTCGCGCTCGAGTTGGGCGCGCTGACGGGCGACGTCGCCTGCCTCGCTCTGGCCCTCGGGGGCCTGGCCCAGCTCGGCCAGGCGTGCGCTGACGCTGGCAAGTTCGGGTGTGAGCGTGGTGGCGGCGGCATTCGCCTGGGTTTGAATCTCCAACGCTTCAGTGCGTCGTTTCACCAGGATATCGTCGTTCTCCAGCTCGGGGAGGTTCTTGCGCAGGCCATCGAGCTGGCGGCGCGCTTCGCTCAAGATCGCCTCGGCCTCGTCGGCCGGGGGTTGTGCACTGGCCGGCGCGGGCAGCAGCGCCAGCCACAGCATCAGCAGCGGAAGGAAAGCACGCCAACCTTGGATAAGGGGTGTCATGATCTGCGCCTTTAAAGGTAGGACCAGCATACCAAGGGCGGGTGCGAAGCGGGTAGGGCGGCTCAGGGCCCCGGCGGGTCTGACGGGGGCGGTCCTTGCAGCACTTCACCGCAGACGGCCAGCCACGCGCGTGCGGCGAATGACAGGTAGCGGTCGCGCACCCAGATATGGCCCGGCTCCCATTGCACCCCGCTGCGCGCCAGGCGCGCGAGCGCCAGACCGCGTGTTTTCAGGCGCTGCACCAGCGGCTCGGGCAGGATGGCGGTGCCCAACCCGGCCGCCGCCATGCCTGCCAGGAAGTCCCAGTGGGCGCTCTGGGCGGCAATATTGGGTTCAAAACCGGCGCTCTCGCAGGCCTGGCGCAGCCGGCGTGTCAGCGCGAAGTCGTCGGTCGGGATCAGCAAGGGCACATCTCGCAGGGCCGAGAGCGAGAGCGTCTTCTTGCCCGCCCAGGCGATGTCTGCCGGCCCGACGATCCAAAGTGGGTGGCTGCCAAAGCGCTGCGCCTGCAAAGGGCCGGGCGAGGCCACCGGCAACACGGTCGCCCCGATCTCCAGCTCGCCGGCGCCGACCAGCCGCTCGACCTCCTGGCCGGTGCCTTCGCGCAAGCTCAGCCGGATTTGCGGGTGACGTTCGCGAAAACACTGCACCACCGGGATGAACAAGACATTGATCATGGGCGGGATCCCCACTTCCAGCTCGCCCTTCGTCAGCGCGGTGGCCTCGCGCAGCTCGGCGTTCAGCTGACGCATGGCGCCCAGGATCTGCACGCCGCGCTCATGGACGATCCGGCCGGTGTCGGTCGGGCGCGCCGTGTGGCCATCACGGATCAGCAGCGGCGTGCCGACCTCCTCTTCGAGCTGGCGGATCATTTTGCTGACCGTTGACTGGGTCACGAACAGATTCTTGGCCGCCTGCGTGAAGCTGGCGCAGCGTACCGTTTCCACGAAATAACGTAGGGCGCGGATATCCATGATCTTCAAACGATGAAAAAAACGACTTATTTTTATGATTTTAAGTCATTACGAGTTTTCGTCACGGCTTCCTATACTCCGCTGCATACCGTTACCCGCGAGCCACGAGCCGCTGGCGACGACTGCATAAACGCCGCGCAGACGGTGTCCAGGCATCAGGAGACAGACGCTATCTGCACCATGCCGTGGACCTGGCCGTGCCGGCTTCGGAAGTCTGGAGACACCATGGACCTCGAACGAATCCGTCATGCGGGCCTGCGCTCGCGAGTGACCAGCGCGCGCACCGCTGCCCAGTTGATCAAGAACGGCATGACCGTTGGCATGAGCGGGTTTACCCGGGCCGGGGATTGCAAGGCGGTGCCGGCCGCACTGGCTGAGCGAGCCCGTCAAGATCCCCTGAAGATCACCCTGATCACAGGCGCTTCATTGGGGCACGACACCGACAAGCTTTTGACGCAGGCCGACGTGCTGGCGCGCCGCCTGCCGTTTCAGGTCGACACCACGTTGCGCCGCAAGATTAACCAGGGCGAGGTCTGTTTCATCGATCAGCACCTGTCGGAAACCGTTGAGCAACTGCGCAGCGGCCATCTCAAGCCTGTCGATGTCGCCATCATCGAGGCGGCTGCCATTGCCGAGGACGGTTCGCTGGTGCCGACCATGTCGGTGGGCAACTCGGCCTCCTTCGTCGAGCAGGCCAGCGTCGTCATCGTTGAAATCAATGAAAGCGTGCCGGCCAGCATCGAAGGCCTGCACGATATCTATCTGCCGGATGTCAGGGGCCTGCGACAACCCATTCCGTTGCTCAAGGCCGACCAGCGCATCGGTACGACCACCATCGCGGTGGATCCCGCCAAGATTGCCGCCATTGTCTACACGCGTGAGCCCGACAGCCCTTCGAATGCCTTGCCTCCGGATGCGGAAACCGACCAGATTGCCGGTCATATCGTGCATTTCCTCGAAGGCGAGGTCCAGGCCGGCCGCCTGACCCGCTCGCTGCTGCCGCTGCAGGCCGGCATCGGCACCATTGCCAATGCCGTGCTCCATGGTTTTGGCGAGGCCGATTTTGAAAACCTGGTGATGTATTCCGAGGTACTGCAGGACAGCGCCATTGCTCTGCTGGACAGCGGCAAGCTGGCCTTCGCGTCGGCCTCGTCCATCACGGTGTCTCAGCCTATCTATGAGCGCCTGCTGCAGAACATGGCGCACTATCGGGATCGCCTGGTACTGCGCCCGCAGGAAATCAGCAATGCGCCGGAGCTGGTGCGTCGCCTTGGCATTATCGCCATCAATACGGCGCTGGAGTTCGACATCTACGGCAACGTCAATTCCACCCACGTGGGCGGCACGCAGATGATGAACGGCATTGGCGGCTCGGGCGACTTCGCCCGCAACGCCCATCTGTCCATCTTTGTCAGCAAGTCCATGGCCAAGGGGGGCGATATTTCCAGCGTGGTGCCGATGGTGGCCCATGTCGACCATACCGAACATGATGTCGATATTCTGGTGACGGAGTGCGGCCTGGCCGATCTGCGCGGGCTCGCCCCGCGCGAACGCGCCCGCCGCATCATCGCCAACTGCGTTCATCCTACTTATAGAGAGGCGCTGCTCGACTACTTCGAGCGTGCCTGCCGCCGTGGGGGGCAAACCCCGCACGTGCTGGAGGAGGCGCTCGCCTGGCACCAACGTTACGAAGCCAGCGGCTCCATGCGCGCGCCTGCGGCGAGCACGCGTCGCGTCGCCTGATTTTTCCGGTGTCTCTCGGGCTGCATGGGGCAGCCCCTTTTAGGGCCTTGCGGCCCTTTTTTTTGCCTGTTCATGTCCGGTGTGTGCCTGGGCACGGGGGAGGGGAACTTCTCGATCAAGTCCCCCTCTATATATAGATAGGGTCGACGTTGCGCCGATTCCGGGCAAACCCTGTCAGGGCAATTCCGGATATTGTTTTGACAAGTCCGAAAAGCGTGCTATAGTTCGCCCCCTTCGCTGCTCAGACAACAAATCAGACGATTTGATGACAAGGCGGCGGGGCCGGAA
>JAEWJD010000113.1 GCA_023386765.1 Pseudomonadota bacterium
GACCCAAGACCGGCGGAAAGCGAATGTTCGGTTCTCATCATGAAAGAACTGGACAAAAAACCAGTACTCATGACAAGCCCCGAAATCCCTCAGACCGTGTTCTGGAATGTACCGCAATGCCCGCGCGGTTGGGCAGGATTCGATTCCGTCACCCGGTAAAGGGGGCTAACGCCCTCTGCCGAGAGGTATTTGAAAAAAAACAACACTAGTCCTCTTCGCGGGGCGCAGCAGGCGGTTCCGAGACGATCGCATCCCGGGGGGTTGGCTCTGCCGGGCGCGGCAGTACGGCCGGCCCCCAGCCCAGCAGAAACAGGTCGGCAAGCGTCGCCGCCCTGCCCTGACGGCATTGCCGCCACAGGCCGCGCCAGGCCCTGGCCCACCGTTTCATCATGATCGCTCCTGCAAGACATCCATCACGTCAGTGTGCGGCGGTGGCGCGGCACGGGGAACGACCGATTGCTTGGCAGCTCATCACCTGCCGTCATAACCGCTTGGCTGGCAGACGAAAAAAAGCCAGGCACCTGGCCTGGCTTTTCCAAGGACGCGCAGCCGCGCGTTACTTGTTGGGCTGCGGCGTGATGCGCAGATAGGGACGCAATGCCTTGTAGCCCTTGGGGAACTTCTCTTTGATCAACGCCTCATCCTTGAGCGAGGGCACGATGATGACGTCTTCGCCGTCCTTCCAGTTGACCGGCGTAGCCACGCTGTAGTTGTCGGTCAGCTGCAGCGAGTCGATCACGCGCAGGATCTCGTCGAAGTTGCGGCCGGTGCTGGCCGGATAGGTAATGATCAGGCGGACTTTCTTGGCCGGGTCGATGATGAATACCGAACGCACCGTCAGGGTGGCGTTGGCATTGGGGTGGATCATGTCGTAGAGCTCGGACACCTTACGATCGGCATCGGCCAGGATGGGGAAGTTCACCCGGGTCGATTGCGTCTCGTTGATGTCGTCGATCCACTTGCCGTGTGAATCCTCATCGTCGACCGACAGTGCCAGCACCTTCACGTTGCGCCGCGCAAACTCATCGGCCAGCTTGGCGGTATAGCCCAGTTCCGTGGTGCACACCGGCGTGAAATCGGCCGGATGCGAGAACAGGACTCCCCACTGGTCGCCGAGGTAGTCATACAGGCGCAGCGTGCCGATGGACGATTTCTGTTCAAAATCGGGCGCGGTATCGCCCAGACGAAGATGTGCCATGCGAGTCTCCAGGAAGGTTGGCGTGCAGGAATTCTGGCATCAAACCCACAGCCATGGAAATAAGCAAACCATATAACCTTATGTTCTAACGCCAACCTTCCTGCCCGGTCAGGCGACGCCGGCCAGGGCCGCGCTGGCATCAGCCACCAGACCGGCCCGCACCGCCGCCGAGAGCGACAGCGTCCGAGGCAGGATATGCGCGCCGTAGAAAAGCGCCGTCCCCAGCTTCTGGACATGGAACGGATCCTGGCTGCCGGCCTGGATGTGGCGCTGGCAGGCCAGCGCGGCCCGGGCCATCTGCCATCCGCCGTGGCTCACTCCGGCCAGCATGAGATAGGGCACGCTGCCCGAGAACACCGCACGCACATGGTCGCCCGCCTGCTCCAGCACGAAAGCCACTGCGCCCTCGTAGGCCTGGATCGCCTGATCGAAGTTGTCCCGCAACAGGCAGAAACCCTCGCGGTACTCCACCGGCACCTGCCCGCTGGCCGCCTGCAACGCCTTGAGGGTGTCGCGCATGGCCGCGATCGAGGCATGGGCGGCCGCCCCGCCGTCGCGCAACGTCTTGCGCCCGACCAGGTCATTGGCCTGAATGGCCGTGGTGCCCTCGTAGATCGGCAGGATGCGGGCATCGCGATAATGCTGGGCTGCACCGGTCTCCTCGATGAACCCCATGCCGCCATGCACCTGCACGCCCAGCGAGGCCACTTCCACCGCGCTCTCCGTGGAGAAGCCCTTGACGATGGGCACCAGGTATTCGTAAAAGGCGCGGTTGCGGGCGCGCACCTCGGCGTCCGGATGATGATTGGCCTTGTCCTGTGCGGCGGCCGCCACGTAGGAAATGGCGCGCGCGGCCTCGGTCAGGCCGCGCATGGTCAGCAGCATGCGCTGCACATCCGGGTGATGCGAAATCGACACCGGGCCAGCCGAGCCTTCCACCGCACGCCCCTGGATGCGCTCGCGGGCATAGGCCTGCGCCAGCTGATAGGCGCGCTCGGACAACCCGATACCCTGCTGGCCAACGGCATAGCGCGCCGCATTCATCATGATGAACATGTATTCCAGGCCACGATTGGCCTCGCCCACCAGATACCCGATTGCGCCCTCGCCCACTTCGCCCTTGCCTGCGCCGTAAAGCAGCACGGCGGTCGGGCTGCCATGGATGCCGAGCTTGTGCTCCAGCGAGGCGCACCAGACGTCGTTGCGCGCCCCCAGCGAGCCATCGGCATTGACCAGGAACTTGGGCACGATGAACAGCGAGATGCCTTTGACCCCCGCCGGCGCATCGGGCAGACGCGCCAGGACCAGGTGGATGATGTTCTCGGCCTGGTCGTGCTCGCCGTAGGTGATGAAGATCTTCTGGCCCGACAGGCGGTAGCTGCCGTCATCCTGCGCAACGGCCTTGGTCTGCACCATGGCCAGGTCCGAGCCGGCCTGCGGTTCGGTCAGGTTCATGGTGCCGGTCCAGCGGCCACCGATCAGGTTGGGTACATAGGCCTGGCGCTGCTCGGGCGAGCCCACCGACAGCAATGCCTCGATCACGCCGTCCGTCAGCATGGGACACAGGGCAAAGGCCAGGCTGGCCGACTGCATATTCTCGGCCGCCGGCGCGGCCACCAATTGCGGCAAACCCTGGCCGCCCCATTGGGTCGGGTGCAGCAGCCCCTGCCAGCCACCCGCCGCGTACTCGGCAAAGGCCTTGGCGAAACCCGGTGCACTGCTGACCGCGCCATCGCGCCACACCGGCGGCTGACGATCGCCAACGGTGTTCAGCGGGGCCACCACTTCCTGCACGAAACGGGCATTCTCATCGAGGATGGCATCCACCACATCGGGCTCGACCTCCTCAAAGCCCGGCAGTTTGAGGATCTCGTCCAATCCGGCCAGTTCCTGCATGGCAAACCGGATATCGCGCAGCGGGGTGGTGTAGCTCATGATGTCTCCGTTCAATCTGCAATCAGGCGGCGCATGCCGCCCTGGGGTATATGAGGAATCGCCGTTGCCGGCATCAGGCCAGGTGATGGGTCAAGGCCACGATCAAGGGGCCCGGCACCGGCAACATGGCGTTCGCGATGGCATCGGTGACGGTATAGCCCGGAATGGGTACCGGTCTGTCAGTCTGGGCAATCGCCGCCTTGACCGCCGGGGTGCTGACATGCTGGCGGGCAATGGCCCCCGCAGCAGCGGCCCCTCGATCCTGAGCAGTTTATGCCCTATCCATAGGGAAGCGCACGCAGGCACCAACGATAACAGCAGACCCATGACAGGCAGCACCAGGCCGTGCGCTTCTAAAAGCGTAATCGCCTGCGGACCGGCCGACAAGCCGACACAGGCAATGAGCCCCACCATACCCAGGCCCTTGAGCAGGCCGAGCGCGGCCGGCGGTGCCTGCCCCAACGTCACCGACCGGCTGCCGAGCCCCAGCCCGGGCAACTCCGGCACATCGCGATACCGCAAAGGTGTGTCCTGCGTGATGGGGATCACCAAGGCAAACTCGCGATCCTGCCCCCATAGCAGGCTACCGCCGGCTCAAGATGCTGACGAGGGGCGAAAAAAAACCGCGGCCCGAAGGCCGCGGTTTCCTGCCGTTACCGGTCAGCGTATTACAGCGCGCTGCTCAGTTCCGGGACCACCTGGAACAGGTCACCCACCAGACCGTAGTCGGCCACGCCGAAGATCGGCGCTTCCGGGTCTTTGTTGATGGCAACGATGACCTTGGAGTCCTTCATGCCCGCCAGGTGCTGGATGGCGCCGGAGATACCGACGGCGACATACAGTTGCGGCGCGACGATCTTGCCGGTCTGGCCGACCTGCCAGTCGTTGGGGGCATAGCCCGCGTCGACGGCAGCGCGCGAGGCGCCCAGCGCCGCGCCGAGCTTGTCGGCCAGCGGGTCGAGGATCTTGAAGTTCTCGGCACTGCCCATGCCGCGGCCGCCGGAGACGACCACGCGGGCACCGGCCAGCTCGGGACGGTCGCTCTTAGCGACTTCACGGCCGACAAAGGACGACAGACCCGAGTCCGCCACGGCAGCAGCATCTTCGATGGCAGCCGAGCCACCGCTGGCGGCCACGGCGTCAAAGCCGGTGGTACGCACGGTGATGACCTTGACGGCATCGCCCGATTGCACGGTGGCGATGGCGTTGCCGGCGTAGATGGGGCGCTGGAAGGTATCGGCCGACTCGACAGCGATGATGTCGGAGATCTGGGCCACGTCCAGCTTGGCAGCCACGCGCGGGGCCACGTTCTTGCCCGAGGCGGTCGCCGGGAACAGGATGTGGCTGTAGCCCGAAGCCACCGCCAGCACCTGGGCGGCCAGGTTCTCGGCCAGCCCTTCGGCCAGTTGCGGAGCGTCGGCCAGCAGCACCTTGGACACGCCGGCCACGGCGGCGGCCTGCTCGGCCACGGCGCGGGCGTTGCTGCCCGCCACCAGCACGTGCACGTCACCGCCAAGCTTGGCGGCGGCAGCCACGGTGTTCAGGGTGGCGCCCTTGAGTTGGGCGTTGTCGTGTTCGGCAATAACAAGCGTCGTCATTGTTAGATCACCTTGGCTTCGTTCTTGAGTTTCTCGACCAGCGTGGCGACGTCCGGCACCTTGATGCCAGCCTTGCGCGCGGGCGG
>JAEWJD010000132.1 GCA_023386765.1 Pseudomonadota bacterium
GGTCAGACGTCTGGGCTTGGTCGTCCCATTGCACCTGGCCCCGGTTGATCCCTTCCTCGTCGAGCAGGGACTGGAAAAAATGGGTCAAGCCTTCGGCGACTTCACGGCTCATGCGGATACTCCATGGAAAAGACGGACAGGATGCCCGGGCATGCAGGCGCGTTGCCGACTCAAGGCCCGCTTCGCTGCACTCAGGCACGATGGCCGACAAAATACCAGAAAGCCGCAAAGGCCACCGGCGCGAGCGCGCGCGCAATCATCACAAAGCATGATTCCGCGCAGGCTGCGCAGCTATTTCACCCCAGCGCCGCCCACTCCAGCACGGTCGCCTCGTATCGCGCAGCGATGGCGATATGCACCGCGTCGGCAATCTGCTGCTCGGTCGCACCGACTTCCTTGGCCTTGTTGCCGTGTACCTCCAGACAATAGACGCACTGTGTGACCGTGGCGATCGCAATGGCGATCATCTCGTACTCCAACGGCGAGATCACGCTATGCGTCTGGCGCACCGTGGTCAGCCTTGCCATGGCGTCGAACGCCTTGGGACTGGCCTTGCGCAGCTTGGTCATGTATTCCCGATCACGGGCGATCTGGGAGCGGGTGCCCGCCTCGGCTGACCCGGGCTGGTCTCCTTCCATGAGTTTGAAAACCAGCCGGCCATAGGCAATGGCTGCACCGCTGCGCAAATGGCTGGCCGCATTGACCGCCCCGGCGATATCGGTGGCCGAGGCACGCTCTTCGGCCAGGCGGCGAGCCTCGCGTGCCAGCGGCGCACTGGGAATGGCCAACGCCACGGCCAGCCGCAGCATCGCATAAAGGCGGGGGCTGAGCGACTCCTCGGCCGACTCGCGCACCGCACGGGCGTAGTCCTGGTAAACGCCGAACAATTCGGGCGCATGATCCAGCAGGGTATCGGGAATGGCTACGGCCGCAGCGCGGTCCAGCAAGGATTCAACAGTCATGCTATGTCACCTGGATGAAAAGGTTGGCGTGATCGTGCCCCGTTGCCGGGGCGGATGGACTCAATCGGTCTTCAACTGACTGGTTTGGATGATGTCCTGCATCACCTGGGCGCTGTGCTGCACAAACTCCCGCGTCTGGCCAGGCGACAGCACATTGGGCATGCCACCGAAGTTCTCGTTGCCCGCCAGCCACTTCGGATTGTTCGACAGCGTCTGCAATACCTCGGCCCACTGCTGCACCACGGCCGGCTCCATGCCCGGCGGCCCATAGAGCGCACTCCAGCCCTGCATGGACTCCAGATCGGGATAACCGGCCTCGCGCGCGGTCACCGCCGACGGGAAGCGGTCCAGGCGTTTCTGGGTGGTCACCAGGATCGGCCGCAGGCGCCCGGCATTGATATTGCCCATCAACGAACTGAGATTGCCGCAGGAAAAGTCCACCTCTCTGCTCAGTACCGCCATGGCCGCCTCGCCGCCCCCCTTGTAGGCAACATTGATGGCGGCATCGGACCCCAGCCCCAGCAAACGGAAAAGCAGCTGCGGCGTCAGGTTCGGGATCGTCGCCACCCCGGGGTGGCTGTATGCCAGGGCCCCGGGTTGCGAGCGCAGGGCCTGCACCAGATCATTGAAGTCGTTGTATCCGCTCTCCGGATGCACCACACAGACAATGGGATTGGACTCCAGCATGCCGATGAACGTGAAATCATCCCAGCGATAGGGCGTGGTCGAAGGCTGCAGCGCAGGCAACAGGATCTGCGGCCCGACCCGGGCCAGCAACAAGGTGTGCCCATCCGGCTTGGCATTCTTCACGAACTGCGAACCGATCACGCCGTTGGCCCCGCCCCGGTTCATGACCACCAGGGGCTTGCTGAAACTCGCCTGGGCGCTGGCAGCCAGATTGCGCGCTGACTGATCCGCATCCCCGCCGGCCGAGAATGGCACGATGATCTCGACCGGCACGGTCGGGTAGTTACTGGCTGCCATGCTGCTGCCGTGCGCCGAACACAGCGTCATCAGGGCGGTGAACATCGGCAAAGCAATCCGCTTTCGAAATGCCTGGTGCATATCGGGTCTCCATGGTTTTCGATGTTGCTGGGAATGCCGTTTGCAACTGCGCAAGCGGCTCAAAGCCGACTGGCAAAAACTACAGAAGACCATTCGGTCCACGCCTCAATCTACGGACACTCTGGCTCACATCCAAATGAATATTTGTTCAAGGCGAGCACCATGCAGAACGCCGCCCTCAGGCGGCGCCAGCGTGCGACAGGGCATACGCCCGGGGATCAGGCGGTGAAACGCTCCACCACGGTGTGATCCATGCAGTGGGCGTTGATCTTGTAGAGAAAGATGAAATAGCCGATACCCAGGGTCACGATGGAAATCAACGTCCAGATGACGACATTGCCGATGATGCTGGCGAAATCTATCGTGCATACCAGCCGGCCCGTACGCCGGCCGCCCTGGTCGATCATCACCGTACGGTTGATGATGAACTTCTGCATGTAGTAGGGAAACACGAACACGGCCAGACCAAAGGTCACCAGCGTCAGCAGAATCCAGACGATGCCATTGCCGATGATGTCTGCGACCGTCAATTCCGATTTCAAGCGTTCCTGAACCATCTCTTCGCTCCTGTGATGCCCATCGTGCCGCGCCGCCCTGCCCGCCTGCATGATCTTGCACAGCTGGGCGTCGCTGCGTGCGGGCTGCCTGCCCATCGCAGATCGCCACTGCAGCACACTCGCTGCAACAGGACAAGCTCAGGCCAGGCAGGTTTCGTATTTGTCCGGGTGCTGCGCCCATACCCTGCAGCCACGGCCGCCGAGATCAGGCAGCAACGGTGACAACGCCCGGAGCGGACCTGTAGAATCCAGCGGCCCACCCTGCTTGGCAGGCCAGGAAACACTGCGCCGGATCCTACTCCCAATGCTCAATAAGCTGCCTTCCATCGCCCTCTTCGGCGGCCTCATCCTCAGTCTGGCCAACATCATGGCAGCGATCCTGGGGCTGGCACCGGCGTTGAGCTGGGCCTCAGGCTGGGATGCCCCGGCGGTCGCCGCCATCCCCCTGGCCATTGCCGGCTATGGGTGGCTGATCACTTCATGGGTCAATTCGCTGATGAACAATCGCGCTGGCATGTTGATCTACGCCGTGAATATCCTCCTGGCCCCCTTTGGCTACGCCCAGGCGGGCCTGCCCTATCTGCTCGGCCTGGCGCTCGCACTCTCTCCGGTGCCGTTCTACATCGGCCTGAAGAGCATCCCCTACCGGGCCTGACACCGCGGCCAGCGGCTACACGGCGTGCGCCCCACGGGCTACGCCTCACCACAGCAAGTACTGGCGGGCGGGCTTGGCCCAGCCGCCGGCGCGGCGGCACGTCCCGTGCCCGCGGCCATCATCCAGGCACCCGCTGGATCGCCCCCCCCCTGATCGACGCCCGATGACAGCCCGGGAAACGGCAACGGCAAGGCTCTGCCGCCCCGCGCCGGGATGTCAGACAAACGAACCAGACAAGGGAAAGCACCCCGGGGAAAGAAGGCACCCAGGGAGAGCAACACACAGGGGGAACGGAACCAAAAGAAGCAATGGAACCGAAACAGGAAATGGAAACGGAGCCGCAAAAGGGAGCCGAAAAAGGAAACGGAGCCAGTGATTTGCATCACTGGCTCCGTTTGGTCTTTCTGGTCGGGACGGCGGGATTCGAACTCGCGACCCCTTGCACCCCATGCAAGTGCGCTACCAGGCTGCGCTACGCCCCGAAAGAGAAAGAAAGTATAGCAGAACAATTTTTGGCTTGCACGCTGTTTTCCGGTTTTTTTCTTGGAAAACGCATTTATTTTGGCTCTCTGCTCAAAAATCGTGCAACTTTCATCGCCTTGCGGGCGTTTTTGCGCAAAATTTGCGCAAATCGGCACAGAAAATAATCTTGCACCGTAAAAAATAAGGTCTCGATCCAAGGCCTTTGCCCAGCCTTGGTCGAAAAAAAACCGGGCGTGACCGCACAAAGCGGCCCTACTGCCCTCTTTTCTTGCTGCACGCCGGAAACAAGGCGGCGGAAAACACAAACCCCGCGACAGGCGCGGGGTTTGTGGGACGGCAACAGACTGCTGTCAGGCGTTGGCCGGACTGCCGATGGCCTGGGCCAGCGTGGCCGAGATGTCGTCCAGCTCGTTGCGCAGCGATTGCAGCTCGGCTGGCGACAGACGCACGGCAGCTTCTGCACTGTCCTGCGGATTGTCGCGCGCATCGCCCAGGCGGTTGCGCGCGCCGCTGATGGTAAAGCCCTGCTCGTACAGCAGCGAACGGATGCGGCGTATCAGCAGCACTTCATGGTGCTGATAATAGCGGCGGTTGCCGCGCCGCTTGACCGGCTTGAGCTGGGTGAACTCCTGTTCCCAGTAGCGCA
>JAEWJD010000202.1 GCA_023386765.1 Pseudomonadota bacterium
CGACCGTCCTTGACGGCCTGGGCAGCCAGCCGCATGGATGAATCTTTCTTACGGCGCAACGCCACCTCCACGGGGTCGTCCATGGAGACGACCTCGGAGGCAGCTACGATCTCGAGGCGATCACGCGGCACCGAGCGATGTTCGGCCAGGGCGGCCTCTATCGCGTCGGGCAACCCGACCAGCAACAGCCGGGTATCCGGGAATTGCCGGGCGAACTCGAGCGCGGCCGGAATGGTGACGGGCAGACCGTGGTCCCCGCCCATGCAGTCTATAGCGATGCGTATCACGGGTGCCAGGCCAGCCTTCAGCCGAAACGGTCCGGGTTACGAGTTCGGCCCGGGGGCCTTATTCGTCAGCCTTGGTCTTCAGGACCTTGCGGCCGCGGTAGAAGCCGTTGGGGCTGATGTGGTGACGCAGATGCGTCTCGCCCGTGTTGGGCTCGATAGCCGTCGGCGGGTTCACCAGAAAGTCGTGCGAACGATGCATGCCGCGCTTGGACGGGGATTTCTTGTTTTGTTGAACAGCCATGATGACTCCTAGAAACGGGCCGCATTGTACGCCAATGCCGCCCGAGTTGATTTCAATTCTTGCGTTTCAGTTGCTCCAGCACCGCGAACGGCGATGGACGCTTGCTTTCTTCAACCGGCGTATCGGCATCCGAAACGGCCTTTTGCTCCGCATGACCCGGGCAGACTTCATGCCGGGGCACATACGGAATGCTCAAGATGAGCTCATCCTCGATCTGGGCCAGCAGATCGAAACGATGCGAACCCACGACCTTTTCAGGCACGTCGGTTGCAAAATCCAAACCTTCTTCCTGGGCTTCCTGCAAATCCGCCAGGTCATCGTCCAGGTCGTCTTCCGAGTCGACCAACTGCAGCACGGCTGTGCCATCGACCGGATAGACGAAGGGCTCGCCACAACGCTGGCAAACCAGCACCGGCGTTGCCGCCACGTGCAAATTCAGCAAAGGCTGGCCCGAAATCACGGCACCGGTCTTGCCCGTGCCGCGCCCGATTTCACCCTGCACACTCCAGCGGAGCATCCCGGCATCACCGACGCCCTGCTCGGGCAACCCATCCATGAAACGCACCAGCCGCGACAAGGGGATCTCCCCATGCGCCTCGGAACCCTGGCGAGCCATGGCGAAAGCGTCAACAACCATGGCGCCAGATGGATCCATGTTCTTGCCAGTCATTTCGCCTCTCCTGCCCTGAATTCCGGGCTTGCGCCCAACCATGCAACCACAACCGGCTGCTGCCCGCCGCCCCCAAACGCCCCGCTCTCCCGGCGCATCAACGCCGGCACGGGCCGGAACTTCGTTTCGGGGCCACCAGGGCCATGTATTTCCTTTTGCGTACCGCCTGCGCTTGCCACCCAGGCGTTGCCGTCCGGGCTTGCTGCGTACTGCTGTCATGCATTTGCCACCCCTGCGTCACATGCCTGGCATGTAACCGTGCTGAGACAAACAGCAAAACAACCGGAAGTATAGGCGAGCGCCCGGCAATCTGTACGAATTTGCCACGCTCAAACCCCACACTACGCGCCAGACCCCGCGCTTTGTTGCAAACTTTGCTGCAAAACAAAATATGCTTCGCCAACAAACGCCGCAAACAGGGCGCAAAGCAAAATCACCGCAAAACGTTAGATAATACCGTGGCTTACAGACCATCGTCAAATATCGCATGACCCAGATTCCACAACTCATCCTCGCTTCCAGCTCCCGCTATCGGCGCGCCATGCTTGAGCGGCTGCGCATCCCCTTCGAGAGCATTTCTCCCGATGTGGACGAAACACCACATCCGGACGAAACGCCTGCCGCGCTGGCGCTGCGGCTGTCGATCGCCAAGGCACAGGCCGTGGCAAGCAAACATCCGGGCTGCGTCGTGATCGGCTCCGACCAGGTCGCCACCGTGGACGGCGCCCCCATCGGCAAACCCGGCAATTTCGAGCGGGCACAGCAACAGTTGCGGCTGCTTTCCGGGCGCGTGGTGGAGTTCCACAGCGCACTGGCCGTTACCGACGGCCGACGCATCGAGCACGCCGACATCATCACCTACTGCCAGTTCCGCCCCCTCTCCGAGGCCGCCATCGACGCCTACCTTCATGCCGAGCAGCCTTTTGACACCGCCGGTAGCGCCAAGGCGGAAAGCCTGGGCATCGCCCTCATGGAAAGCATGCGCAGCGACGACCCGACCGCCATCATCGGCCTGCCACTGATCGCCCTGACCGGCATGCTGTCGCGTTTCGGCCTGGACCCGCTGCGGAGCGCCCCATGAGCGGCACACTGCATCTGATCCCGGTCAGCCTGGGCGATGCGCCCGCCGAATCCTGGCTGCCCGCCCAGGCCCGCCCCCTGGCGGGCAGCCTGGACTGCTACATCGCCGAAAACGCCAACACTGCACGCGCTTTCCTCAAGCAGATCGGAACCGACCGGCCCCTGCAGGAAATCACCATCCACACGCTCAACGCCCAGACCCCGATCCCGGACATCGAGCAATGGCTACGCCCCCTCAAGGCGGGCAAAGACATCGGACTGGTCTCCGAAGCCGGCTGCCCCGCCGTCGCCGACCCGGGCGCCAAGGTTGTCGCTGCCGCGCATCGCATGGGCTTGCGGGTCAAGCCCTGGGTAGGGCCTTCCTCCCTGCTGCTGGGCCTAATGGCCAGCGGCCTGGAGGGCCAGCGCTTTGCCTTCCACGGCTACGCGCCCGTCGATGCCGCCGAACGGGCCAAGCAGTTGCGCGCCTGGGAGCAGCAATCGGCACGTCAGGACCAGACGCAGATGCTGATCGAAACCCCCTATCGCAATGCAGCGATGTTTCAGACGCTGCTGTCGGCGCTCAAAGACGACACCCGACTGTGCGTGGCCCGCGCCCTGACCACCGAGCAGGAACTGATCGCCACCCACAATGTGGCCCACTGGAAGACAGTGCCCCCCCCGGCGCTGGACAAGCTCCCCACGCTGTTCCTGTTTCTAGCGCGCTGACCGATGGCCCTGCTACGCCTGCTTGGCCAGATCAGCCTGGCCGCCCTGCTGGCCGGCTGCGCCGGCCAGCAAACGCTGGACACCCGCCACACGGCCCAGTCCTACAGCAGCCGGGTACGTCACGCCGTGATCCACTACACCGCCGAGAATGACGCCGACTCGCTCCGCCTGCTCACCCAGGGCGGCGTCAGCGCCCACTATCTGATCGACAGCCGGGGCAAGGCCTATCGCCTGCTGGACGAGCACCAGGCGGCCTGGCACGCCGGCATCAGCCGCTGGTACGGCCAGCCCGCCCTGAACCTGACCTCGATCGGCATCGAGATCGTCAACCCGGGAGCCCAGCTCGCCGCGGATGGCAGCACGCGCTTCCTCCCCTACTCGCCGGCACAGATCGCGACGGTCAGGCGTGTGCTGCAAGACCTTGTGCAGCGCCACCAGCTGCGCCCGGAGAACATCGTCGGCCACAGTGATATTGCCCCGCAGCGAAAACGGGATCCCGGCCCGCGCTTTCCCTGGCGCGAGCTGGCACAGGAGGGGCTGGGACGCTGGTACGACGAAGAGGAAGCCAGCACCGAGCTGGCACGCCTGCGCAACGCGCCCCTGCCGGAAGTGTCATGGTTCCAGGATGAATTGGTGCGCCTGGGCTATGACAGCCCGCAGCACGGCCGCCTGGACACCGCCACCCGCAATGTGCTGGCGGCTTTCCAGATGCATTACCGCCCGGCCCGCCACGACGGCCAGCCTGATGCGGAAACCGCTGCCATCATGAAATCGATGCGGGCGCTGCCTTGAGCGCCCGGCGACGGCCATGCCAGGCCCATAGGCGCCAACCCAGCAATAGCGCCAGCACCAGGCCATAGAGGATGGGATCGCCAAAATCGTTCTTGCCGGCCTTGTGCAACCAGAAGTGCCAGATCGCCAACAGGCCGATCACATAGACCAGACGGTGCAACTGCTGCCATCGACGGCCCATCGCGCGCATCGCTCGGGATGTCGACGTCAGCGCCAGGACGGCCATCATGACAAAGGCCACCATGCCCACCTGCACGAAAGTGCGCTCCAGCAAGTCGCGCCAGACCGCAGCGGCATCCCAACCGCGGTCCCACCAGAGCCAGGCCAGCATATGCAGGAATGCGTAGAAAAAGGCAAAGAGCCCGCACATGCGGCGCAGGCGGATCAGTGCAGGCTGGCCCGACAGCCGCCGCAGGGGCGTGATGGCCAGCGTCACCAGCAGCCAGACCAGCGTCCACGTTCCGGAGGAACGCGTCAGGAATTCGACCGGATTGACCCCCAAGCCATCATTAAAGCCCAGCCAGACCCAACGCAGGGCCGCAGCCAGACCGAGCACGAAGAGCAAGGGTTTGAAGCGCCCGACCTGGACGGCCGACCATTGATGCACCTGCGCCATGGACGCCCCCCTCAGAAGTTACGCCGCAAATCCATACCCTGATACAGCCCCGCCACCTGCTCGCCGTAGCCATTGAACGGCAGGGTTGCCCGACGCGGCGTGAACAAGCCGCCTTCCCCGATACGCCGCTCGGTGGCCTGGCTCCAGCGTGGATGCGGCACATCAGGGTTGACGTTGGCATAGAAGCCATATTCGCTTGGCGCCGCCGCCATCCAGCTGCTGACCGGCTCGCGCTCCAGCAAGCGGATACGCACCAGCGACTTGGCCGACTTGAAACCATATTTCCAGGGAACAGCCAGGCGCAGAGGCGCCCCGTTCTGCTTGGGCAACACCTTGCCGTAGACACCAAACACCAGCATGGTCAGGGGATGCATTGCCTCATCCATGCGCAGCCCCTCGACGTATGGCCAATCGAGGACCCGGTTGCGCACGCCCGGCATGCTCTCAGGCTGCAGCACGGTCGTGAATTCCACGAACTTGGCATTGCCAGTGGGTTCCACGGCCTGCAACAGCCGCGACAGCGAATAACCTTCCCAAGGGATGACCATGGACCATCCCTCCACGCAACGCAGGCGGTAAATCCGCTCTTCCATGGGCGCCAGGCGCAACAGCTCATCGATATCGAAGGTACGCGGCTTGCCCACCTCGCCATCGACCGTCACCGTCCAGGGGCGAACCACCAGCTTGTCGGCGCGGCGCGCTGGATCGCTCTTGTCGAGCCCGAACTCGTAGTAGTTGTTATAGGTCGTGACGTCTTTGTAGGGCGTCTGCGCCTCCGTGACCGACAGCGCTGGCGCAGGCGCACCGGGCAAGGCCTCCTCCTGGGCCCAGGCGGCGCGCTGCGTCCAGCCCGCCATGCCCAGGCCAGCGGCCGCCACCGCCGCGCGCGTCATCCAGTCACGCCGCGACTGCCAGACGCCCTCCGAGGTCAGCTCCGAGGAAGGGATAGGGGGCAGTTTGCGCATAGGCATGGAATTCTCCGGGAACAGGCCGCAATGATGGCCTTCTAAAGCGTAGACGTCCCCAAAGGCAGAAAAATTCCCGGCCCGGAAACAGAAAGCCCCGGGACAAGCCCGGGGCTACGCAGGAACGAAAAACGCAACCCACTGATTAGAAAGGATATTTCACGATTAATCAGACCAGTCCGAAATTTCCTGCCAACAATATCAGGCCCGCAAACGGCCGCCCAGCCATTGAGCCATGGCGGGCACGCTATCGACCACGGCCTGCGAGGCGCACCCCTGCAACTCGGCCAGGCTGTGCGCACCGTACGATACGCCCAGGCCATGCACCCCGGCATTGACCGCCATCTGCAAATCATGGGTGGTGTCACCAATCATGATGACGGCATCGGGATCGACATCCAGATCGCTCATCAGCTGGTTGAGCATTTCAGGATGGGGCTTGCTGAAGGTCTCGGCGGCGGTGCGGGTCGCATCGAAGACCGGACCCAGGCCCGTGGCCGCCAGCACGCGATCCAACCCGACACGGCTCTTGCCGGTGGCCACCGCCAGGCGCACATTGCGATTGGCCAGATCCTCCAGCAGCTCGCGGACCCCGTCGAACAGGCGCAACTCGGGATCGCGCAACAGGTAATGAATCCGATAGCGCTCCAGAAAGCGGGGCAACAGGGCCGGCGTCAGCTCGGGCACGGCGCGCCGCAAGGCACTTTCGAGCGACAGACCGATAACCCAGCTGGCCGCCGATGCGGAGGGCACCGGAAGTTCAAGGTCGCGCGCGGCCGCCTGGATGGCCGCCACGATACTGTGGGTGGAATCCATCAAGGTGCCGTCCCAATCGAACACCACCAATCCATACGACATACTAGGCAGCCTCCAATCGCTGTAACAGCTTACGACAGGCAGCGGGCAGTTCCGCTACCAGTTCCAGGGGCTCACCCGTCAACGGATGAGCCAGAGAAAGTTGATGCGCATGCAGGAACATGCGGTTAAAACCCTCGCGGGCGAACTGGGCGCGGGTTGAATCCGTCCCATATTTGTCGTCACCCACGATGGGAAAGCCACTGGCTGCCAGGTGCACCCGGATCTGGTGGGTCCTGCCCGTCCGCAACTCGGCCTGCACCAGGCTATAGCCGCCAAAGCGCTGACGCAACGACACGACGGTGTGCGAAGGCGAACCCTCCGGATCCACCTTGACACGCCGCTCGCCGCTCTGGGTCGTCCAGCGGGTGAGCGGGAAACGGATGTGCTGCCGGTCATTGACCCAATCGCCTTCGACCAGTGCCAGATAGCGCTTGCCACCCTTGCCTTCGCGCAACATGGCATGCAGGGCCAGCAAGGCGTTGCGCTTCTTGGCGACCATCAGCAGGCCGGAGGTATCCCGATCAAGGCGATGCACCAACTCAAGGAAGCGCGCCTGCGGACGCGCCGCACGCAATTGCTCGATCACCCCGAAAGAGACACCGCTGCCGCCGTGCACGGCAACGCCGGCCGGCTTGTCGATCACCAGCAAGGCCTCATCTTCATAGACCACCGGGAACTCGGCGGCCGGCACCGGCCGCGGCGCCGCGGGATCCGGCAGGCGCCGCGGCGGCACGCGCACGATGTCGCCAGCCTGCACACGATAGTCAGCACTGGTTCGTCCCTTATTTATACGGACCTCTCCGCCCCGGATCGCCTTATAGATATGGCTCTTGGGCACACCCTTGCAGATGCGCAGCAGGAAGTTGTCCAGCCGTTGCCCTTCTTGTTCGGGATCGACCTCGACCAGACGCACCGATGGAACAGTCGGGGAAGTTTGTTTGCGCAATGCGGAAAGCGGCATATAATCGGGACAGCCTTAAGGGGCTGAACTACAAAGGCTGATTTCAGGTGTGAAACCGCTGCCTGGCGTTGAGATGCGGAAAGTTATTTTCGCGCGTCTCCGTCGGACGTGCGGGCCACCATTGTACTGCCTACGTTCAGCGCCTGGGTCTACTTGGTCGCCGGCGCGACCGCGATCTGCCGGACGGTGGTGAGGCATGCAGTGCCCGCCTTCCTGGCAGGGATCCGTCGCCTGCCGCAAGCGTCTTGATGCACTGCAAGAATCGTCGAATACTTATACGCACCAGATGTGCCGCGTACTTTGCGCCACATCTGACGTTCACAGCATATTTTCCGTCATCCACTACCGTGAAGCTGACCTCCCTGCTGACCGAACCCCGTGCCCCACGGCACGCAGTGCCCGCGTGACGCGCGGCGGATACGCCTGGGCCACAGCCCGGGTACGGTCCGCATTTTCTTGCCTGCACCAACCGCAGCCCGAGTGACCCGAGGTCGCGCGCCGATATTCGGCGCGTCCTGACTACGGAGAACCCCACTCATGAAGCGCATGTTGTTTAATGCGACGCACCAGGAAGAACTGCGCGTCGCAATCGTTGATGGGCAAAAGCTCATCGACCTCGATATCGAGACCGCCGGGCGCGAACAGCGCAAAGGCAACATCTACAAAGGCGTCATCACCCGCATCGAGCCGGGTCTGGAAGCCTGCTTCGTCAATTACGGCGAAGACCGACACGGGTTCCTGCCCTTCAAGGAAGTAGCCCGCAGCTTCTTCAAGGAAGGCGTGGACGTGCGCAGCGCGCGCATCCAGGACGCCTTGCGCGAAGGCCAGGAACTGATCGTTCAGGTCGAGAAGGAAGAACGTGGCAACAAGGGCGCCGCCCTGACCACTTTCATCTCGCTGGCCGGCCGCTACCTGGTCCTGATGCCGAACAATCCGCGCGGCGGCGGTGTTTCGCGCCGCGTCGAAGGCGAAGACCGCCAGGAACTGCGCGACACGATGGAACAGCTCGACGTGCCGCAGGGCATGAGCATCATCGCGCGCACGGCCGGCATCGGCCGCAACGTCGACGAGCTGCAATGGGACCTTTCGTACCTGATGCAGCTCTGGACGGCCATCGATGGCGCGGCACGCGACAACGCGGCCCCCATCCTGATCTACCTCGAGTCGAGCCTGGTGATCCGCGCGATCCGCGATTATTTCTCGCCCGAAATCGGCGAGATCCTGATCGATACCGACGAGATCGCCGATCAGGCCAGCGCCTTCATGAGCGTGGTGATGCCGGACAACGTCCAGCGCGTCAAACGCTATCGTGACGATATCCCGCTGTTCTCGCGCTTCCAGATCGAACACCAGATCGAGACGGCCTACTCCCGCACCGTGCAACTGCCCTCGGGCGGCGCCGTGGTCATCGACCACACCGAAGCGCTGGTCGCGGTCGACGTCAACTCCGCCCGCTCCACGCGTGGCGCCGACATCGAAGAAACCGCCCTGCGCACCAACCTCGAAGCCGCCGACGAAGTGGCCCGCCAGTTGCGCCTGCGCGACCTGGGCGGCCTGATCGTCATCGACTTCATCGACATGGAAGACAGCAAGAACCAGCGTGCTGTCGAACAACGCCTGCGCGACGCCCTGCACTTTGACCGGGCACGCGTCCAAATGGGCAAGATCTCGCGTTTCGGCCTGATGGAGCTGTCGCGCCAGCGCCTGCGCCCGGCCCTGAACGAAGGCTCGCACATCACCTGCCCGCGCTGCACCGGCACCGGCGTGATCCGCGACGCCGAATCCAGCGCCCTGCAAGTGCTGCGCCTGCTGCAAGAAGAAGCCATGAAGGAAAACACCGCGGCGGTCCACGCCCAGGTGCCGGTCGATGTGGCCACCTTCCTGCTGAACGAAAAACGCGCCGACATCACCAAGATCGAAACGCGCCTGAAGGTCAACCTGGTGCTCATCCCCAACAAGCACCTGGAGACCCCGCACCATCATCTGGAACGGCTGCGCCACGACGATCCGCGCCTGGAAGACAGCAAGACCAGCTTCGAACTGGCCGAAAGCCCGGCTACCGAACTGACCTGGAATCCGCGCGAACAGGAAGTCAAGCCTCGTCCCGAGGCCCTGGTCAAAGGCATCACCCCGGCACAGCCTGCTCCGGTATCGACCCCGGCCCCGGCAGCCGCTGCCAAACCGGCTGAAGGCGCTGGTCTGGGCGGCCTGTTCAAACGCCTGATCCAATGGCTGTCCGGCGGCGCCGAAGCCAAGCCTGCCGAGAAGGCGGCCGAACCGGCCAAGCGCGGCACCGGCAATCGCGCCAAGCGCGCCCATGACGGCCAGGAGCGCCGTGGCGAGCGCCACGGTTCGGATCGCAACCGTAACCGCCGCAACAACAACGCGGAAGCCGAAGGCCTGGAACCGCGCCAAGTGCGTGGCGGACGCCGCCAAGACGAACGCCATGGCGAAACCCGCCAGGACAACCGCAACAACCCGGAACACAACCAGGAGCGCCAGGAGCGCGCGGCCCGCAAGGCCGACGCCACCGCTGCACCGGCAGGCAACCGTCCCGCTCCGGCCGCCAGCGAAAGCGATGACGATCAGCCGCGCAACGGCCGCAACCGCCGTGGCCGTGGCCGCAACCGCCGCGACGACAGCGCCGCCCCGATGAGCGAGCAGGAAACCATGGTGGCCGCACTGGCGGAAACCGTGGCTAGCGCCCTGCCTGCCGCGGCCACTGCCGCGCCCAGCGCCCCGCAGACCGCCGAAGCCCAGACTGCCACGCCGGTCAATCCGCCCGTTGCCGCCCAGCCGGCCGCCGAAACCGCTGACCAGGACGTCAACGCCACCGAAGCCGACCTGATCGATGGCGCCGATGGTGACGCCAATGCCGATCCCGAGCGCAAGCGCCGCCGCCGTCGCAGCCGCCGCGGCCGTCGCAGCCAGGAAGATGGCGTGACGATGAACGCCGACGACCAGAACGGCGAAGACGGCGCTGATGCCGAAAGCCCCAGCACCGCCCTGGTGCCGGCACAGGCCTTCGATGTCACGCCTGTCAGCGAGCCGGTCCAGGTGCATGCCGAAGCCAACGCTGACGCTCAGCAACCCCCGCGTGCCGCCGAGGTTGCCGTTCCGGCAGCCCCGGCCGCCGAGCCGCAACAGCCGCAACAGCCGGTACAGCCGGTACAGCCGGTACAGCAAGCTGATGCCGAACCGGCTCCGCAAGCCACGCCCGCCGTTGCCACGCCGGTGCAAGCCGTCGCCCCGGAGCAAGCCGCTGTCGCCGAGGCTGACGTCGCGCCTGCCGCCCAGGCCGCCACGCCGGACGTAACGCCCACCGAACCGGTACAGGTTGCAGCCGCCCAGGCAGCAGCCCCCGAAGAGGCTGTTGCCCCGGCCGCCGATGCCGCCCCCGCCATCGAAACGGCCACGCAGGCAGAAAGCGAAGCCGTCGCACCTGCCATCAGCGAGCAAGCGCCTCCGGCCGTTGCCGAACCGACGCCTGCCGCAGTGGCGCCCGCCGCTCCCACGGCAACCCCGATCGTAGTTGGCGAGCAAGGTCTGCAGTCGGTCGTGCAGGCTGCCGGCCTGACCTGGGTGCAAACCGACCCGTCGCGTCAAGCCGAGTCGCAAGCTCGCAGCGTCACCGAAGACAAGCCGGTACGCCTGGGCCGCCAGCGCAAGCCCACCACGCAAGTCTCCAGCCAGCCACTGGTGCAGGTAGAGACCCACGACTAAGCGCAGGCCAGTCGAAAAAAACCGCCGGACCCAGGTCCGGCGGTTTTTTTTTGCTATCTCCCCTGCCCCGGGCCAGTGATTTTGGGTCACCCCAAAACAAAACCGCCGGCCAAAGGCCGGCGGTTCGTTGACCCGGGTGCTGCCGATCAGAATTGATAGGTATAGGTCATCTGCACCACATCCAGCCCCGGATTCGGGCGCTTGATGCCCGCATTGGAGAAGTGCGAATAACGCACGCCAATGCGGTTGTTCTTGGTCAGCAGGAAACCCATGCCGATGTGATCGCCAAACTGGAAGGCCGAGCCGATGCGCTTGTCGGCAAAGCTGGTGTGGCTGAAAGCCGTCGCACCGATACCGGCCTCGATATAGAAGCGGTCATTGGCCCACCAACGGAACATCGGGATGGCATTGGCCTGCCACACATGGCCCGGCTCGCGGGAGCCACTGGCCCACCAATAGGCCGCGCCAAACTCACCGCTCAGATCCAGACGCCCCCAGCCATTACTGAACTGGTGGCTCCACCAGCTGGGCGTTTCATAGTTCAAGGTAACGCGCTGATAGTGGTTACCAACGCCATAATGCAGACTGACACCACCCTCATCACCCTGCTGGGCGACCGCCGTTGCCGAACCACAGGCCAACACCAACGCACCCAGACCGCTCAGAACTTTCTTCTTGTTTATGCCGTACATGCTAACTCCGTACATCGTTCATTTGATTAGCGCTATCACCGCTTAACATTATCAAAAAATAAGACCAATCCTACCCAGATGTACACCTAATACAACATGTTAAGCAAAAAAAAGCCAGATGCTGATGAACTGGCTGGGGATTACTCTGTTTCATGAAAAATTCAGGGGCGTCATCGCCAGTGCAACGATGACGCCCCCGAACCGAACATGGCGGCTGCCTCAGGCGGGCATCACCACATCGGCCGACTGATTGGTCAGCAGCGCAAGCAGCTGTGCCAGCTCTTCGCGCAGTTGCCGACGATCGACGACCATGTCGACAGCTCCCTTCTGCAACAGGAATTCGGCACGCTGGAAGCCTTCGGGCAGTTTCTCACGCACGGTCTGTTCAATCACGCGCGGGCCGGCAAAACCGATCAGGGCCTTGGGCTCGGCGATGACCACGTCGCCCATGAAGGCAAAACTGGCAGATACACCGCCCATGGTCGGATCGGTCAGAATGCTGATGAAAGGCAGGCCAGCTCCGGCCAACTGCGTCAGCATGGCGTTGGTCTTGGCCATCTGCATCAGCGACAGCAGGCTTTCCTGCATCCGGGCGCCACCCGAGGCAGCCACGCAGATGAAGGGCGTCTTGTGCTCGATAGCGGCCTTCACGCCGCGCACAAAGCGTTCGCCGACCACCGACCCCATGGAGCCGCCCATGAAGTCGAATTCAAAGCAGGCCAGCGTGGCAGGCACACCGCGGATGGAACCGCTCATGACGACCAGCGCATCGCTCTCGCCGGTATTCTTGACCGCTTCCTGCAGGCGCTCAGGGTACTTGCGCGAGTCCTTGAACTTGAGCGTATCGACAGAGCGCGTATTCTGGCCGATCTCGACCCGACCCTCGACGTCCAGCAGCGAGTCGATCCGGGCGCGCGCGCCAATGCGCATATGGTGGCTGCACTTGGGGCAGACATGCAGATTGGCGGCCAGGTCCTCGCTGTAGAGCACCGTTTCGCAAGAGGGGCATTTGACCCAGAGCCCTTCCGGCACGCGGCGCACGCCGCTATCGCTGTTCTTGTTGATGCGCGGCGGCAGGAGTTTCTCGATCCAGCTCATGGTTTTTATCCTGTAGATATCGAACGACGGCTTCTCAAGCCGACGTGCGTTCTCGTTTGACTTGGTCCAATGCACGACGCACGCCAGCCAGCCATTGGCTGGCGGCTTCGATCGCGGCATCGGCCTGCTGGGCAGGCGGCGCGTTGGCGACGGCCTGCTCCATGGTTTCTATGAGTTTGCTGCCGATCACGACGGCATCGGCGTGCTGCGCAATGCGGCTGGCGCTTTCGGCATCGCGGATACCGAACCCGACACCGACCGGGATCCCCACGTGACGACGGATCACGGCCAGCCGTTGAGCGACATCATCGGTGTTCAGGGTGCCGGAGCCGGTTACGCCCTTGAGGGAAACGTAATAGACATAGCCCCGCGCCACGCGCCCGACAGCCTGCATCCGGGCCTCGGTGGACGTCGGCGCAAGCAGGAAGATCGGGGCGATGCCGGCCTCTTCGAGCATGCCTGCGAAAGCGTCCATTTCCTCGGGAGGATAGTCGACCACCAGCAGGCCATCGACCCCGGCGGCGCCGGCGCGCTCGACAAACGCCTGCTGCCCCATCGCTTCGATGGGGTTGGCATAGCCCATGAGCACCACCGGCGTGTGCGAATCATCGCGGCGGAACTCTGCCACGGTATCCAGCACCCGGCCCAGGCCCATGCCCTGCGCGATCGCGCGCTCAGCGGCGCGCTGGATCACGGGCCCGTCTGCCATGGGATCGGAGAACGGTACTCCCAGCTCGATGATGTCCGCGCCGGCCTTGACCAGCGCGTGCATCAGCGGCACGGTGATGGCCGGAGCGGGGTCTCCGGCAGCGATATACGGAATGAGCGCCGAAGCCCGGCCGGATTGGTTCAGCTGGGCAAAGGCGGCGGCGATACGGTCGGTCATGGTGATCAGAATTGGATGCCCGCGCGCTCGGCGACGGTGTGCATGTCCTTGTCGCCACGGCCCGACAGGTTGACCAGAATGATTTTGTCCTTGGACAGCGTCGGCGCCATCTTCACGGCCTGCGCAATGGCATGCGAAGACTCCAGCGCCGGCATGATCCCCTCGATGCGGCAGCAATCGTGGAACGCCGCGAGCGCCTCGTCATCGGTGATCCCGACGTAGCTCGCACGCCCGCAATCCTTGAGCCAGGCATGCTCGGGCCCGACACCGGGATAATCCAGGCCGGCAGACACCGAATGCGTTTCACTGACCTGGCCATCGGCATCCTGCATCACGTAGGTGCGATTGCCATGCAGCACGCCGACCTTGCCGGTGGCCAGCGAGGCGGCGTGACGGCCCGTCTCCATGCCTTCGCCGGCCGCTTCCACGCCGATCAGTTGCACGTCTTCGTGCGACAGATAGGGGTAGAAGATACCGGCAGCATTGGAGCCACCACCCACAGCTGCCAGCACGTAATCGGGCTGGCGGCCCGCGGCCTCGGGCATCTGCAGCAGGCACTCCTGGCCGATCACGGCCTGGAAGTCACGCACCATGCGCGGATAAGGATCCGGGCCGGCGACGGTGCCGATGATGTAGAACGTGTTCTCGACGTTGGCCACCCAATCGCGCATGGCTTCGTTGAGGGCGTCCTTCAGGGTGCGCGAGCCGGAGTCCACCGGTACGACACGCGCACCCAGCAGCTTCATGCGATAGACGTTGGACGCCTGGCGGCGCACGTCTTCGCTACCCATGTAGACCACGCACTCCATGCCATAGCGTGCCGCCACGGTCGCCGTGGCCACGCCGTGCTGGCCGGCGCCGGTTTCGGCGATGACGCGCGGCTTGCCCATGCGCTGCGCCAGCAGCGCCTGGCCAATGCAGTTGTTGACCTTGTGCGCACCGGTGTGATTGAGGTCTTCGCGCTTGAACCAGATCTGGGCGCCGCCCAGCCGTTCAGACCAGCGCTGCGCATGGTAGACCGGGCTCGGCCGGCCCACGAAATGCTTGAGCTCGTAGTGGAACGCCTCGAGAAAGCGAGGATCGGTACGATACTTGTCGTAGGCGGCGCGCAATTCATCCAGGGCGTGCATCAACGTCTCGGCGACGAAGACACCGCCATACGGACCGAAATGGCCCCGCGCATCCGGAAAGTCGTAAGATTTCACCTAGGCAACCTGATAAATCACCGGGGCTGATCGACGCCAGGCCCTATGCCCGCCGCCCGCTGCCGCCGGTTATGCGACCGAACATTTTACCCGAGCGCAGCCCGATAAGGGGCTGAAGCCTTTCGGCCCACCCCTGCCGGCCCTGCCGCCAGCCTGGCTCAGAGCGCCTGCGCCAGGCGACGCAGGAAGGTTTCGCACTGGGCCAACTGATCGAGCGCGACATATTCATTGGGCTTGTGAGCCTGCTCGATATGACCCGGGCCGCAAACCACGGTCGGAATCCCTGCCGCCTGGAACAACCCCGCCTCGGTGCCATAAGCGACCTTGCGCGTTTCCTGATCCGCCGTCAGGCGCCGCACCAACTGGGTGATCGCCGCAGCCTCGGCAGCATCCAGCCCGGGCGCCGCACCGCCGGCCTCGATCTCGATACGGGCGTCGTCATACTCCGCACGCATACGCGGCAACAGGCTTTCCTCGACGTAACGCAGCACCTCGCCCTGGATGGCATCGGCCGGCATGCCGGGCAGGTTGCGGAACTCATAGGAGAACTCGCAGGCCTGCGGAATCGTATTGACCGCGATACCGCCCCGGATCTGGTTGGTCGTCATGGTCGAAAACGGCACATCGTAAAAATTGTCGTAAGGGCCTTCGGCCTTGAAGCGATCCGCCAGATCCCGGATATGGCAGATCAGGCGTGCCGCATACTCGATGGCATTGCAGCCCTGGGGCGTGAGCGACGAATGGGCCGCCTTGCCATGCACCCTGCAATGAAAAAGATTGATGCCTTTGTGCGCCACCACCACCCGCATGCCCGTGGGCTCGCCCACCACGCAGCCATCAGCGCGGATGCCCCGGCGCTGCAACTCGGCCAGCATGCGTGGCGCGCCTACGCAGCCGATTTCCTCGTCATAGGAAAATGCCAGGTGGATCGGCTTGGCGCGTGGCATGGCCAGGAACTCCGGCACCAAGGCCAGCGAGGCGGCGATGAAACCCTTCATGTCGCAGGTACCCCGGCCGTATACCCGGCCATCGGCCTGCGTCAGCGTGAAGGGATCCGTCGCCCAATCCTGGCCGTCGACCGGCACCACGTCGGTATGCCCCGAGAGGACGATACCGCCTTGGGTGGCGCCATTGCCAGCCGGCAACGTCGCAAACAGATTGGCCTTGCCTCCCTCCTGGTCGTGCGCAAGCCAGGAGGTCACTCCCTGGCCGGCCAGCCAGTCCCGCACCGTTTCGATCAGAGCCAGATTCGAGTTGCGGCTAGTGGTATCCAGACCCACCAGCGTTTCCAGCCAAGCAAGCGTATTCATAAGCGCATACCTCGGACAAGACAAGAAAGGGAAAACCGGCAGGCGCCGCCTCACCGTCAACGCGACGCCCAGTCAACTGCTTATAGCCCGAAACGACGGGCAGGTCAGCCTGCGCGCGCTCAGCGCCGCATCACGGAAGATACGCCCGGGACATCCTGCAGCGCCGCCTGGGCCTTCTGCAAAGCATCCGCGCCGCGCACCTCGACCGTGAAGATCATGTGTGCCAGCGACTGCTTGCTCTGGGTGTTGACCCCCACCACATTCAGGCGCTGACGCGCGAACACTTCGGACAGGTCACGCAGCAGCCCGGGCCTGTCATGGGCACGCACGCTGATATCCACCGGATAGAAGCTGTCGCCCGTATCGCCCCAGGTCACTTCGATGATCCGTTCCGGCTCGCGCTGGGCCAGGGCCTGAAAACTATGACAATCGGCACGGTGAATGGACACGCCGCGCCCGCGCGTCACGAAGCCCTGGATATCGTCGGGCGGCGCCGGACGGCAGCAACGCGCCAGCTGGGTCAGCAAGGAGCCCACGCCGACCACCAGCACCCCGCTCTTGCCGGCCTTCTCGGCACTCGATGCACTGCGTGCATGCGTAGGCATGGCCGGCTCGGGGGCCACCGCCGGCTGCTGGAAAACGCTGTCGATCTGGCGCAGGCTGAACTCTTCCTTGGCCGCCGCCACGTACAGGTCTTCGGCCTTGGCGAAGCCAAGATTCTGCGCCAGCTGTTCCTGATTGACCGCGGTCTTGCCCAACCGCTGAAGCTCCTTCTCGACCAGGGCCTGGCCCTGCGTGATGCGCTGCTGCAGTTCGATGGCGTTGAACCACATGCGCACCTTGGCGCGCGCACGCGGGCTGGCCAGGTAGCCCAGCTGGATGTTGAGCCAGTCACGCGATGGCCCGCCCGATTTGGCGGCGATGACTTCCACCGTCTGGCCAGTCGACAGACGGGTCTGCAGCGGCACCATCTGGCCGTCCACGCGCGCACCCCGGCAACGGTGGCCAAGATCAGTATGGAGGTGATAGGCGAAGTCAACCGGAGTCGCCCCCACCGGCAATTCGATCACGCGCGCCTGGGGGGTCAGCACATAGATGCGTTCATCGGCCTGGCGAGCGGTCTGCCCGGCGGTTTCCACATCCTGATTCCAGGCCAGCAACTGACGCATCCAGGAAAGCTGGCGATCGTAATCGCTGGAAGCGGCAACCTGTCCGCCCCGCGGTCCGGCCTCCTTGTAGCGCCAGTGAGCGGCCATGCCGTACTCGGCGAACTGGTGCATTTCGTGGGTACGGATCTGCACCTCGAAGGCGCGCCCTTGATCATCGACCACCACTGTGTGCAGCGAACGATAGCCATTGGCCTTAGGGCGCGAGATGTAGTCGTCGAACTCTTCGGGCAACGGCGCCCACATCTCGTGGATCAGGGCCAGCGCGCCATAGCAGTCGCGCACGTCGTTGACGATGATGCGCAAGGCCCGCAAGTCGAACATCTGGCTGAAATCCAGGCCCTTCAGGCGCATCTTGTTCCAGATGCTGTAGATATGCTTGGGTCGCCCGCTTACCTCGCCCTTGATACCCGCGCCAGCCAGTGCCTGCTGCACCGTGGCGATGGTCTCGGCGATGAAGGCTTCGCGCTCGACGCGTTTTTCCTCCAGGAGCCGGGCGATCTGTTTGTAGCGTTCCGGCTCCAGGAAGCGGAAGGCGAGGTCTTCCATCTCCCATTTGATCTGCCAAATGCCCAGCCGGTTGGCCAGCGGCGTGTACAGATCCAGGGTTTCGCGCGCAAAGCCGGGGGCACACGGCGTTTTGCTCTCGGCGTACCAAAGCAATGTCTGCAGGCGCGAGGCCAGCCGCATCAGCACGATGCGCAGGTCGGCCGCCATGGCCAGCAGCATCTTGCGCTGCATTTCTTTCTGGGCGCCCGATTCAGCCTCGCTGTCGCTGGCCTGGCGCGCCACGATCCCCAGCCGCAACAGCGCGCGCGAGCCCTGCACCAGACGTGCGATCTCGGCACCGAAATCGACCGTGACGGGGTCGTTGCGCGCAGGCGGGGTATTCAAGTCGGTGGGCAAGGCCGCAAGCAAGGCGGCCACCCGGGTGGCGGCATCGGTATGCAGCTCGGCCAGGATGCGCACCACACCGGCGCCATGGCGCGCGAGCGCTTCGCCGGTGGCGGCTACCTGCCCTTCAAAGCGCGGCTCGGCCCACGCCACGGCACGCTGCAGCAAGGCTGCCCCGGCCTCGTCCAGGCCCGCGACGGCGGCCTGCAGCCAGGTCGAATCGAACGGCACGGAGGGCGGGGGCTCTGGCAAGGCGGGCATGGCGACGGGCAGACGCAATACGGACGGCGGAAACAGGGATTCAAGGAATATTTCGCACACTCTACACTAAGGCTCGAACGCTTTCGCCACCAACGGCGGCACGGCAAAGGAATATGGATATGCTGAGATGGTTGAGGGGTCGCGGGGCCTCGGCGACGCAGGTCGAACAGATGCAGGCCCGCGTCCCGCCTGTGCTGTGGCAGCAGGTGCTGCAGACCCACGGATTCTTTGCCCGCCTGGATGCGCAACAACGCCAGGAACTGCTGGCGCGCACAGCCTGGCTGCTGGCCAGCAAACAGATCAATGGCGCAGCCGGCCTGATCCTGACCGACTTCATGCGCCTGTCGATCTGCGCCCAGGCCGCCTTGCCGGTACTCATGCTGGAGCCGCAGCTCTATGAGGGTTGGGATGAGATCATCGTCTACCCTGCCGGTTTCTCCATCCCCCAGGTGATGCAGGATGAAGACGGCGTGGTACATGAATTCCTCGAGGAAGCCGCCGGCCAGGCCTGGGACGGCGGGCCGGTGATCCTGTCGTGGGACGACGCGACCCAGACGGAAGGGGCTTTCAATGTGGTGATCCATGAGTTCGCCCACAAGCTCGACCTGCGCGCCGGCGGTGCCGACGGCGTGCCGGCGCTGGGCGCCCATCCCGAGCTGGAGCCGCAGCGCTGGCAACAGGTGCTCGACCAGAGCCTGGACCGCTTTCGTGCCTGGCTGGAGGATATCGAAGCCGCCATCCCCGCCCACATCGACCCCGAAAGCCCGGCCGCCGATCCCTGGTATGAAACCCTGCCCCTGGATCCCTATGCCGCCAGCGACGAGGCCGAGTTCTTCGCCGTGAGCTCGGAACACTTCTTTGCCGCCCCCCTGCCCCTACAGCAAGCCTTGCCTGAATGGTATGGATTGCTGCGGCAATACTACCGGCAGGATCCGGCGCAGGCCGGCCCATGAAGACACTGGCCATCATCTGGCATTCCCGTACCGGCGCGGCCCGGCAACTGGCCCAGGCCATGGCCGAAGGCGCACGTGAGGCCGCCCGGCAGATGCAGACACCGCTACGGATATGCGAACTACCGGCCGAACAAGCCACGCTGGAAGAGGTGCTACAGGCCGACGGCCTGCTCTTCTGCGCTCCCGAAAACCTCGCCAGCCTGAGCGGCGAAATGAAGGCTTTTTTCGATCGCCACTACTACCCAGTGGGCGACGCCCTGGCCGGACGCCCCTATGGCATTGCCATCAGCGCCGGCACCGACGGGGCCGGCGCGGCACGCCAGACCGAACGGATCTGCACTGGCTGGCGCCTGCGCCTGTGCGCCGCGCCGCTCATCGTGCGCAACGGCGCCCAGACGCCACAGGCCATCCTCGCGCCCAAGACCCTGGACGGGGCAGCGCGCGCGCAGGCGCAGGAACTGGGGGGATTGCTGGCGGCCACGCTGCTGCTGGCCGCCTGAGCCTGAGGAGCCGGCCATGCCGGCACGGCTCCTGGCGCCACCGTTCAGGCGATGGCGGCGGTCACGACGATCTCGACCTTGTAGTCGGGATTGGCCAGACGGGCTTCGACCGTGGCGCGGGGAGGCGAGTTGCCAGGTGCGACCCAGGCGTCCCAGGCCTTGTTCATCGCGTCGAATTCCTTCATGTTGGCCACGTAGATCTGGGCCAGCAGGATCTTGGTCTTGTCGGTGCCGGCCTCGGCCAGCAGGCGGTCGATGGTCGCCAGGACCTGTTCGGTCTGGCCGACCATGTCCAGCGACGCGTCATCGGGCACCTGGCCGGCCAGATAGGCCACGCCGTTGTAGATCGCCATGTCGGACAGGCGCTTT
The DNA here is from genome assembly GCA_023386765.1 of Pseudomonadota bacterium. Lineage (GTDB taxonomy): Bacteria > Pseudomonadota > Gammaproteobacteria > Burkholderiales > Burkholderiaceae_B > Bordetella. Next base: position 20,236 of record JAEWJD010000202.1, read on the forward strand.
TCGACGTTGAAGCGCTTGATGC
>JAEWJD010000245.1 GCA_023386765.1 Pseudomonadota bacterium
TTGCCCGGCTCATGGCTGCCGGGGGCCGGGCGCACGCGGGGCCACCTTTTTTTTGTCTCAACCAGGGCTTGCGCCTTGGGGCAACAGCCACGAGATCATCGACCGCCGTGCCGGCGACGATCCACCCAACCGCTTCGTCAATGCCTTCCGCCCCGACGAATGGATGCTGCAAGCAAACTTCCGTCCCAGCCGCCAGGTCCCCTACTTCACCAGCGACGTCGTCCTGGTGCAGTATCGCCGGGTCAGCCAGCGTGAAGGCTTCGCGAGTGTCATCCCGAAACGCTTCGTCGCCACCGAGGTCCTCAACCTCCCGACCCAGGAACGACTGCGCTACACGCCTGAGCGTGGCAACCTGACCCACGCGCTGGCCGGATGCGCAGGCTCGCCCGGCCGCAGACAGCCTCTTCGGCAAGCCCCCCCGCAACAGCGTGCTTGTCTTGCAAGACGCCAAGGACGAGCTTCAGTTGCTGCACGCAGGCGATGCCGCACCACCGACCCGCATCAAACTGCAGATGGAGGGCTCAGCCTGGGCATTGCGAGGCGAACTCCTGCGGGGCGGCAACCACTCGCTCGAACTGAGCGACTGAATGCAGACCGTGATGCGCAGGTTGAACTGGCCTTCGTCATCGCTGGAAAAAGTCACGATGATCGGTTGCACTGCCGGCAGTTGCGGCACGGCAGCGCTGCGGAATCAACCCAGAGCGCGCATGGCGGCCTGCCAGCCGCTCGCCGACGTCCCGAACGCAACCTGCCACTGCGGACTGTCACCGAAACCGTGGATTGCATCTCCATCCAAAGCGTCCACGCATAAGCGCCCATCTCACACGGCACACCGAAACAGCGGACAGCCAGCACCTGGCCCGCCTGCCTACCATTAGCGTGTGCTTCTTGCCTAGCAAGGGGGCTTCCGGCTTGTCGACGGTTCTCCCTGCTTGTCGACGGTTCTTTCCGCTTGCCACCGGGCTCCTCCTGCCCGTCAAGGGCTGCCCTTCCGCCTGCCAGCGGGCGACTCCCGATTCACTTCCCTTTCCGTCTCCACGACCTGAGCCTCCCCCTGTTTCTGCTTTCCTTTCAATTGTTTATTGCGTCTCGCACTCATTTATATTCCTATGAAACCTTCCTGCCTTGCGATTGCTTCCCGCACCAGCCCGCCGCCGCGCCGTCTGCGTAGTGCTTTCCTGGCTGCGGCCGCCCTGTCGGCCGGCGCTGCGGCCCAAAGCGTTCCCCAACTCGACCCCATCAGCGTGAGCGCCAGCCCCGAGGCCGGCCCCAAGGTGGACCGCTCGGCCTCGCCCAAGTACGTCAAGCCCCTGCTGGATACGCCCCAGACCATCACCATCATCCCCACCACGCTCACCGAAGAGCAGAATGCCCACAGCCTGCGCCGGGCGCTGTCCAACGTCTCGGGCATCACCTTCAATGCGGGCGAAGGCGGCGGCGGTTCCGGCGACAACATCTACATCCGGGGTTTCAGCGCCAGCAGCAACATTCAGGTCGATGGCCTGCGCGATACCGCACAGAACCGGCGCAGCGATCTTTTCAACATGGAATCGGTCGAAGTCATCAAGGGCCCGAACTCGGTTTTCGGCGGAGCGGGCACGACCGGTGGAGGCGTCAACCTGATCAGTAAACGCCCCAAGCAGGAAGACTTCATCCAGGGCCAGGCAGGCCTGGGCGCGCCGCGCTATGGCCGGCTCGCGCTGGATATCAACCAGCAACTCAAGGACGATGCCGGTGCCTGGCGCCTGAATATCATGGCGCACCGCAATGCCGTGCCTGAACGCTCCCCCGTGCAGCTGCGCCGCGCCGGCATCGCGCCTTCCGTGCGCCTGAACCTGGGTACCGCCACCGAGCTGACCTTGAGCTATTTTTTCCAGGCTGACCGCAACGTGCCCGACTACGGCGTGCCGGCGCGCTCCGGGCGCGCATTGCCGGGCGTGCCGCGCGACGCGTATTTCGGCTGGCGTAACATCGATCGCGAGAACAGCCGCACACAGATCATCAGCGCCGAACTCCAGCATCGTCTGGAAAGCGGCAGCATAATCAACAACCAGACGCGCTACTCGCAGGTCGATCGTGACACCGTCATCTCCGCCTCGCAGGTGAATACTGCCGGGGTGGCAGCGGGCCGCTATGTGCCGGCAGGCCCCCAAGGCTACGGACGCGACATCACCACTGCCATGCTCGCCAACCAGACCTCCCTGAGCACGGCATTCGAACTGGCCGGCATGACGCATCAACTCGTCACCGGCCTGGAACTCTCCCAGGAAACCTATCGCCGCCGTGTCTACGACAAAGGCCTGAAGCCCCACTTCCCCAAAGAAGGCTATCCCCTGGCATCGCCTCCAGGCGTCTGGCGTGGCCCGACCCTCGATGCGACCACCTCGCGCCACCATGCCCGCATGCAGACACGCGCGCTGTATGCCATGGACACGATCGCCCTGACCCCGGACTGGGACCTTGGCATCGGCCTGCGCCACGACTGGATCGACGCTTCCTTGCGCGCCATTCCGACCGGCCAGCCGACCAGCCGCTTCAAGCGGCGCGACCGCTTTCTGAGCACGCGGGCCGCCCTGACCTACAAACCTGCCGCCAACGGACGCGTCTACCTGGCCTATGGCAATGCCTTCAACCCGTCCGTTGAACCGCTGCTGGTCACGGGCCGCGGCCTGACCGCCGCGACCGAACATCTGGCTGCAGAGCGCAACAGCAGTTGGGAGCTGGGCACCAAATGGGAAGTGCTCGATGGCGCGCTGGCCCTCAATGGCGCCTTGTTCCAGATCGCCAAGCACAACGCGCGCGAAACGTTTTCCGACGGCAGCGTACGCCTGAGCGGCCAGCAGCGCGTGCGCGGGCTTGAACTGGGCGCAGCCGGCAAACTCAACGCCCAATGGAGCGTGTTCGCCAGCTACACCTTCCTTGACGGGCGCACGACCCGCATGCGTTCACGTCCCGAGCAGGAGGGGAAGCCGCTGGGCAACACGCCACGCCACAGCCTGGCGCTCTGGACCACCTATGAATGGGGCGCTGGCTGGCAGGCGGGCTATGGCCTGCGCTGGGTCGGTGCGCGCCCGGTCACCTCCAACGGCGGCGGCGAACTGGCGGGGTATGCGGTGCATAGCGCCATGCTCGGCTATGCCATCAATCGCAACCTGAACCTGCAACTCAACATCGAGAACCTGACCAACGCCGCCTACATCGAACGCGTACGCCAGAATCCTGGCAATGCGCAACGTTCCTCAGCGGTGGAGTATGGCGATGGCCGCTCGGTTGTACTGACCGCGCTGTGGCGCTATTAAGGCTCAGGTATGTTGTTGCATGTCTGCGAAGTGCTGCCGCCTGCCACGGCAGCGCGCTACCTCCAGGCGCTACAGAAGGCCGACTGGACCGACGGCGCCGCCACCGCTGGCTTTCAATCGGCGATGGCCAAGCGCAACCGCCAGCTGCCGGCCCAGGCTCCGCTGGCACAGGAGCTGGGTTGCGCCATCGAACAGGCCCTGATGGCTAACCCCCTGTTCCTGTCCGCCGCCCTGCCCGCGCGTTTATTCCCGCCGCTGTTCAACCGCTACGCTGCCGGCGAGGCATTCGGCACCCATGTCGACAATGCCATCCGTTATCCCCCCGCCGAAGCACGTGGCCTGCGCACTGATCTGTCCGCCACGCTCTTTCTGAGCGATCCCGGCAGCTACGACGGCGGCGAACTGGTCATCCAGGACACCTACGGCGAGCACCAGGTCAAACTGCCTGCCGGCGACATGGTGCTTTATCCGGCCAGCAGCCTGCATCGCGTCACCCCGGTCACGCAGGGAGAGCGGGTGGCCGCCTTCTTCTGGATCCAGAGTCTGGTGCGCGATGACGGCCAGCGCACGCTGCTGTTCGAGATCGACGGCGCCATCCAGGAGGTGGGCGGCCACCTGGGACAGGGCTGCCCCAGCGCGATCGCCCTGACCGGTGTGTATCACAACCTGCTGCGGCGCTGGGCCACGCCCTGAACCGCAAGCCCTGCCGCCCCGTATCGCCCGGGGCGGGATTTTCGGGTAAAAAGCAGCCGATGGCCGGCGTCCGCCGGCCGCCTGCAAGGATGTCCCGATGTTGCAAGACGCACTGCTGGCCTGGCTGCACTTTCTCGCCATTTTCCTCGTCATCATGTTGATCACCGCCGAGTCGGTCATGCTGCGTCCCAACCTGACCCGTGAAGGCGTGGCGCGGCTGGTGACCTACGACCGCTTCTATCTGCTGGCATTGCTGGCAGTGCTGATCACGGGCGGGCTGCGCTTTGCCTTCGGCGCCAAGGGTGGGTTCTTCTACATGATCAACCTGTGGTTCCATGCCAAGATGGCGCTCTTCATCCTGATCGGCCTCTGTTCGATCAAACCGACATTGACCTATCTGCGCTGGCGCGATGCCCTCCGACGCGATCCAACCTTCCTGCCCGCGCCACACGCCATCGCCCAGACCCGACGCTGGGTCATGTGGGCCGCCCACTTGCTGATCGCCATCGCGCTGTGCGCCACGCTCGTGGCTCGCGGCATCGGGGCCTGAATGTCCGGCCTGGCGCGCTTCTGGCGCGACGCCGCATTGCCTTTCGCCGAAAGCCGCCGTGCCGTCGACAGCCGCGCCTGCTACCGGCGGCATAGCCACGCCACGCTTTCCATCGGAGCCGTCGATGCAGGGCGCAGCCTGTTCAGCGGCGCCGGGCCGCAGGATCAATGGCTGGCCCCCGGCTGCCTGGTGATCGTGGCGGCCGGGCAGGTCCACGCCTGCAACCCGCCGCCAGGCCAACCCTGGAGCTACCAGATGCTGCACCTGGAGGCAGCCTGGGCACGGCATCACGGATGGCAGGCCCCGGGCGCACGCATTCTCAACGACCCGGCCAGTTACCGGCACTTCTGTCGTGTCAACCGCCTGCTGTTTTCCGATGCTGCTGCCACGCGCAAGACCGACGCGCTGATCGCCCTGCTCGCCAGGCTGGCGCACGCGCCCGCCCGCGAACTGCCCGGCCCGCCTGACAGTGCCGCACTGGACCCTCTGTTGAGCGCGCTGCGCGCGTGCGCGGGTACCCCTGCGTCGCTGGCAGACCTGGCAGTGCTGGGGGGCATGAGCCCATTTCAGCTCATCCGCGCCTTCCGCCGTCTGACCGGTCTGCCTCCCCATGCCTGGATGCTGGATCAACGCGTCATCATGGCGCGCGACAGCTTGCGCGCCGGACGGCCCCTGGCCGAGATCGCACAGACCCTGGGCTTTGCCGATCAAAGCCATTTCCAACGCGTATTCAAGGCCCATACCGCCGTCACGCCGGGCCAGTACCGGGCCTGAGCCGCAACACACCCGCCCCTGCAATTTCCTTCAATACAGGCTGCGCATATCTGGGCAGACTGCGGGCTCGTGCACGATGCCCCCTGTCTCCCCATGGCTTCTTTTCTACTCGTTGCTTCAGCCCACTTCCTGGCGCTGCTGTCGCCCGGCCCTGACTTCTTCCTGATCGCCCGCAGTGCCCTGGCCCACGGCTGGCGGGCTGCCAGCGCCGTGTGCGCCGGTATCGCTCTGGCCAATGGCCTGTTCATCCTGCTGGCCTTCGGCGGCACCACCCTGCTGCAGGACGGCAGCCCCGGATTTCTCGCGTTGCAGGCGGGCGGCGGCGCCTACCTCCTTTATCTGGGCACGCTGTTCCTGCGCCACGCCGGACGCAACGCCCTGCTTCCGGCGCCGGCCAGCAGCGTGCCCGCCCGGGCCATTCGCGCCTTTGGCATGGGGCTGGCCTGTGGCCTGCTCAACCCCAAGAATGCCCTGTTCTACGCCAGCCTGGCTGCTCTGCTCGGGCCGCAGCTTCCCGGGGCGCAACGCCTGGGCTACGGCCTGTGGATGGTTGGTGTGGTTCTGGCCTGGGATCTGGCCATTGCGGCGCTCATCGGCCAGCCGCAGCGACTGCGCCACTGGCATCGCTGGCTACCCTTGCTGGAGCGCAGTTGCGGAGCAGTGCTGGCCTTGGCTGGCCTGCTGCTGCTGATCCGGCTGGCCTGGCCACGTTGAGGCCAGGCCGCCATAGCAAGCAGGAGGCTCAGTGCCCCAGCGCGCCCGCCACGGCACGCTCGGCGATCGCCAGGCCGACCGTCATGCCCACCCCCGAATGCATCACCGCGACCGTGGTCTGAGCATCCGCCGGCATAACCGAATAGGGTGCCGGCCCATGGGCGCCATAGACACCCTGCCAACGCTCGCGCACCTGCAAGCGAGCCCCCAACGCCTGCTGCGCCAGCGCAAGCAACGCCTCGTCGATCGACTCGTCGTTGAAAGGCGGTGCATCGGCGCCATAGCGATGCGAGTCTCCGATGATGAGATCGCCGCTGGGTGTGGGGCTGATCAGCAGATGAATACCCTCGCGCATCAGAAATGGACTGCGCGCCTCGAACTCCTGCCGCAGCCGGCGGGCACTGGGAAGATCGGAGAAGGCCCCGTAGTGCACGCAGGACAGTCCGGTGAGCAAGGGCCGGTCAAGCGCAAAACCATCCTGCGCAAAGCCCACGCGCAACATCTGCAGGCGGCTGACTTCCAGACCCAGCGGGGCGAACAGCTCAGGCCAGAGCGTCAGGTAATCGTGCCCGGGGCAGACAAAGACATGGTCGGCCCGCAACACGCCGGCCGTGGTGTGCACCTCCCCCTGCGCGGCACGCTGCACCAGCGTGCCGGTCATCAGCGTCACCCCCAGCTTCTGCAGGTGGGCGGTGATCGCCGGCAACGCCTCGCGCGAGTAAATCTGCAGGTCGTCAAAGCCGCGCAGCGCGGCGCAATGGTGATCCAGCCGGCCACCGAAACAGGCCGAGAGTTGACGTTGGCTGAGCAGCTGCGCGGCATAGCCTTCGGCCGCCAGGCGTTCGCCGGCGAACTCTTCCAGCACCTCGCGCTCCAGCGCGGTACGCGCCAGTACCAGGCTGCCATTGGCACGCACATGGAAGCCTGCGCCGGCGGCCAGTTCCAGCCAAAGCTGGCGGGTCTGGCGGGCCAGACCCGCCATCTCGCCTGGCGCCTGGCCGGTCACCAGCACCTGGCCGAAATTACGGATGGTGGCGCCATGCGCCTGCTGCGCGCGTTCGATCAACGCCACCGACAGTCCACGGCGTGCGCAAGCCCATGCATGGGCCACACCCAGCATGCCACCGCCCACCACCACGACATCAAAACTCTTCATCTCGGATTTCTCTTGTTCGCATTGCAATACGCTCCCGGAAGGCAGCCCTCGCCGCCTCCCGGAAACAAGCCTTCACCCTCAGGGCTTCTTGGCTTCCGACTTGCCGTCGTAGCGCTTGGCCCATTCGGCCAGGATGCGTTCGCGCTGGGTTGCGGCCCATACGAAGTCATTCTTGATCATGCGCTCGGCCAGGTTGGCCGGCAGGTTGGGGTTGGAAGTGGCCACCGCCGGAATGGCCAGCACCGCGAAGTTGGCCTTGTACAGTTCGTTGGCCGCGCGGCTGGCCGAGAAGTCCGCCACCTTGCGCGCCGCTTCAGGGTGCTTCGTGCCTCGCATGACAGCCGTGGCCTCGACTTCCCAACCCAGTCCTTCGGAAGGGAAAATCAGCTCGATCGGCGCACCGTCCGCCTTGAGCTTGGCGCCGCGATAGTCGAACGAGATACCGATCGGGAACTCCCCGGCGGCAGCGAGGTTGCAGGGTTTGGAACCGGAATGCGTGTAGCTGCCGATGTTCTTGTGCAGACCATCCATGAAGGCCCAGCCCTTCTCTTCGCCGAACATCTGCAGCCAGGCGCTCACGTCGAGAAAGCCCGTGCCCGAGGAGGCAGGATTGGGCATCACGATCTTGCCCGCATACTCAGGACGCGTCAGGTCCTGCCAGGAAGTGGGTTTGGGCAGCTTCTGCTTTTCGGCTTCGATGGTGTTGAAGCAGATGGTCGCGGTGAAGGCGTCCATGCCGACCCAGGCCGGCACGTCACGGCCATCGCGCATATTGGCTGAGATCTCCTCCAGCCCCTTGGGGGCATATGCCTCAAGCATGCCTTCCTTGTCCATCAGGCCCAGCGACGTACCGGCCAGGCCCCAGACGACATCGGCCTTGGGGTTGTTCTTCTCGGCCAGCAACTTGGCCGTGATGATGCCGGTGGAGTCGCGCACCCAATGGATCTTGATGTCGGGGTACTCGCGTTCGAAGGCGGCCTGGTAGGCTTTGATCTGATCGGCCTCGAGGGCGGTGTAGACCGTGATGTCGGTCTGTGCGGCCAGGGCCGGGGCGCTGGCCAGAGCCAGCATGGCGCATACCTGCTTCAGGATGGGTCGGAACATGAGGAGAGACTCCGTCGAGGGGGAAAAGAAAGAAAGGAAAACAGCGTCCGGGACAGGCAACGCTTCAGGGTCGCTGGCCGCGCGCCAGGCGCGCGGCGATGTCATCGAGCACCTCAGGCAGGGCCTGGACACTGTCGATCAGGTAATGCGGCGCGGCCGGCGCCAAGACCTGGCTGGCGC
>JAEWJD010000076.1 GCA_023386765.1 Pseudomonadota bacterium
CCTGGGCCAGCCAGGCAAAGGCCATGGCCTCCATCCACTGGGCCGGCACGCCGGCGCTGTCGGTGGTGGCGACCGGGCAGGGCAGGGCACGCGCCAGGGCCGCCATCAGCGCCGGATTACGCGCGCCGCCGCCGCAGACCAGTACCTCATCGAGCGTGGCGCCGGCGATGGCCTGGGCCACGCTGTGGGCCGTCAGATCGAGCAGGGTGGCCTGCACATCGGCAGGGGCCAGCGCCCGGCCGTGGCCCGCCAGATGGCGCGTCAGCCACGCCAGGCTGAAGAGATCTCGGCCGGTGGACTTGGGGGCGGGCAGGGCGAACCAGGGTTCGGCTTGCAGCAGATAGGCGAGCAGGGCAGGATCGGCGCGCCCGCTGGCCGCCCACTTGCCGTCCTCGTCGTAGTGCCGGCCGGTATGTGCCTGGCACCAGGCATCGAGCAGCACATTGGCCGGCCCCGTATCGAAACCACGCGGTGCCTGGCCAGGCAGCAGCAGGGTGACATTGCCGATGCCGCCCAGATTGAGGACCGCACGTGCGGCATCCTGGCCGAACATGGCGGCGTGAAAGGGCGGCACCAGCGGTGCGCCCTGACCGCCGGCGGCCACATCGCGGCTGCGAAAGTCCGCCACCACGTCGATGCCACAGGCCTCGGCCAGCACGGCGGGGGCATTGAGCTGGCAGGTATAACCCAGCTCCGGGCGATGGCGCACGGTCTGGCCATGCGCGCCGATGGCCCGCACCGCTTCGCGTGGCAGGCCGGCCTGGGCCAGCAGGCGTTCGCAGACGTCGGCATACAGTCCGGCCAGGGCGTTGGCCGCCAGCGCGCCGCGTTGCAGTTCGTCGGGGCCGCTGGTGTTCAGTGCCATCAGGGTGGCGCGCAGCGGGGCGGGCATGTCCAGCGTGGCGCTGGCCAGCAGTTCGGGGCGCCGGTGTGGCGCCAGGCGCAGCAGTACGCCGTCCACGCCGTCCATGCTGGTGCCGGACATCAGGCCGATGAAGCAATCGCCCGGCCGGAGGGTGTCCGGGCCGGGGTGGGAGAGAGTCATGGGGGCTACCTGGGCAGGCAGGTCAGCGGCTGGCGACCTTGGCCTGCGCTTCTTGCGGGCTGCCCTGCTGCTGCAGTTGTGCCAGCAGTTCGATCTGGCGCTTGTGCGGCGCCACGGCCTGCATGAAAGCGCGTTTCTCGGCCGGTTCCAGCGTGAGAGCGATCGGCAGATCGACCGACAACGGATCGACGGGCTGGTTGTTGATGCGGAACTCGTAATGCAGGTGCGGCCCGGTCGCCCAGCCGGTGGCGCCGACGTAGCCGACCAGGTCACCCTGGCTGATCTTGTCGCCTTTCTTCAGGCCCGGGCGGATGCGGCTCTGGTGGGCGTAGAGGGTCGAGTACTTGCCGAAGTGCTTGACGATGACGACGTTGCCGTAGCCGTTCTGCCAGCCGGCGAAGTCGACCGTGCCATCTGCCGTGCTGTGGATGGGCGTGCCCGACGGTGCGGCGTAGTCCACCCCCTTGTGGCCGGTCCAGGTCTTGTGGATCGGGTGCATGCGCATGCCGAAGGTGGAGCTGATGCGGCTGAACTTCAGGGCCGTGCGCAGGAAGGCGCCGCGCAGGCTGGTGCCATCGAAGTCGTAGTAGCTGCCGGCCTTGTTGTCGGCGCTGAACCAGACGGCGTTGTGCGACTTGCCGTTGTTGATGAACTCCACGGCCAGCAAGCGTCCGGCGCCGGCATAGCGGCCGTCGTGCGAGCGGACTTCGTAGACCACGCGGAACTCGTCGCCACGGCGCAGGTCGCGCAGGAAGTCGATCTTGCTGCCGAGGATGTCGGCCATCTGCATCGTGATCGAATCGGGAATGCCGGCCGCATCGGTGGCGGCGAACAGCGAGGAATTGATCGTGCCCACGGCCACGCGGGTCTGCAGGTTGGTGTCCTGGGTGACTTCCTCGGCCTGGTAGCCGTCGTCCTTGGCGGTGACCTGCAAGAGCTTGGTCACGACCTGGCCGCCGACCTCATTGCCCGGCGTGTGGATGTAGCGCAGCCAGATCAGCTTGCCCTCGTCGTCGGTGGCGGCCTGTACGGCGCGTCCCGGATAAAGGCGGTAGATGCTGCGCGCGCTGGCGTCGTGGGTCAGAAAGCCCTGCAGCTTGCCGTCGTCGATGTCCAGGCGCTGCAAGACGCTCGCCAGGGTGTCGCCGGAGCGGATGCGGGTTTCGCTGATGTAGGGGGCGGGGGCATTGACGCTGACCTGGATCTGCTCCTGCTTCAGGGGCAGGACGCTGTCGATCAGGCGCAGGGGGGGGAGTTCGGTGCGGTCGGGCTGTTGGACCATGCCCAGCGCGGCGGCGCCGGCAAACAGACCCAGGGAGCAGACTAGCAAGGTGCGGCGGATGAGGGAGCCGCCACGCTTGGAGGGGTCGGCGGGCGGGGCGAGCCGGGCGGCGAGCTTTTGGCTCAGGCGACGCACCAGGCTGTTTGTGCCTCTTTGCATTGGACAGACCTTAAGGGGGCTTGGCAACGGATGAGCGATGCGCGCTGTCGCACGGCTTCCCTCGGCGGCCTGTGGGCCAACGACGGGAGCGCCATGACGGCGCATCGCGGACAAACATTGAGTAACAGATTGCTTGCGGGACAACAACCGGCACGATTATGACGGTTGCGTATGATTAGGGGAGTATCCTAGC
>JAEWJD010000265.1 GCA_023386765.1 Pseudomonadota bacterium
CGCCTACCCAATCATCCAGCTCCACCGTATTGCCGTTGAGGAGCTTCAGGCTTTCGCCCTTGCGGCCCCAGCGCACATGCAGGCCGCCATGGATCTTGGCCAGGTCGAACACGTGCGTGGGGCGGCCCAGTTCCAGCATGACGTAGTTGGAGATATCCACCAGTGCCGACAGCGAACGCTGCCCGGCACGCTCCAGACGCGTCTTCATCCAATCGGGCGTGGCCGCGCGCGCGTTCACGCCACGGATCACGCGCCCGGCAAAGCGCCCGCACAGATCCGGCGCCTGCACATGCACGGCCAGGCGGTCGTCGATCTGCACCGGCACGGCCGGCACCTGCGGCGACTTCAGCACAGCGCCGGTCAGGGCCGCGACCTCGCGTGCTACGCCGTAAAGCGACAGGCAGTCGGCGCGGTTGGGCGTGAGCTTGAGCTCGATCAGGGTATCGTTCAGGTCCAGGGCCTGGCGGATGTCGGTGCCGGGCACGAAATCGGCCGGCAGCTCCAGCAGACCGCCATGGTCTTCGGACAGGCCCAGTTCGCGGGCCGAGCACAGCATGCCCGAGGACACCACACCGCGCATCTTGGCGGTGCCGATCTTCATGCCACCAGGCAGTTCGGCACCCACGCGTGCCAACGGCACCACCAGACCGGCCGCCGCGTTCGGTGCGCCGCAAACGATCTGCAGCAGTTCGCCGCTGCCGTCATCGACCTTGCACACGCGCAGCTTGTCAGCGTCCGGGTGAGGCGCGATCTCGGCGATGCGAGCGACCACCACGCCGCTGAAAGGCGGCGCGGCAGGCTTGGTTTCTTCGACTTCCAGCCCCGCCATGGTGAGCTGATGCGCAAGTTCATCGGTATCGATGGCCGGATTGACCAGCGAGCGCAGCCAGGATTCGGAAAATTGCATGATCTGCCGTGTTTATTCGTTGAACTGGCGCAGGAAGCGCAAATCGCCTTCGTAGAACTGGCGCAGGTCGTTGACCCCATAGCGCAGCATGGTCAGGCGTTCCAGGCCCGACCCGAAGGCGAAGCCGATGTAGCGCTCCGGATCCAGGCCGAAATTGCGCACCACCTGTGGGTGCACCTGGCCCGAACCGGAGATTTCCAGCCAGCGGCCACGGTTGGGGCCGGAGGTGAACATCATGTCGATCTCGGCAGACGGCTCCGTGAACGGGAAGAACGACGGGCGGAAACGCACCACCAGATCATCGCTTTCAAAGAAGCAGCGCAGGAAGTCCGTGTAGACCCCCTTGAGATCGGCAAACGAAATATCTTCGGCAATCCACAGGCCCTCGACCTGGTGGAACATCGGAGAGTGGGTCGCGTCGCTGTCGACGCGATAGGTGCGCCCCGGTGCAATCACCTTGATGGGCGGCTTGTGCATGCGGGCGTAACGCACCTGCATGGGGCTGGTGTGCGTGCGCAGCAGCAGCGGCAGGCCTTCGCTGTCTTTCATATCGACATAGAAGGTGTCCTGCATGGACCGCGCCGGATGGTCCAGCGGATTGTTCAGCGCGGTGAAATTGGTCCAATCATTCTCGACTTCGGGGCCGTCGGCCACGTCAAAGCCGATGGAGCGGAAGATGGCTTCCACGCGCTCCCAGGTCCGGATGACCGGATGGATGCCGCCGGCGGCACGGCCTCGGCCGGGCAGCGTGACATCGATGGTTTCCGAGGCCAGTCGGGCATTCAGCTCAGCCTGCGCAAGCTCGGCGCGGCGTGCATTGAGCAGTTCCTCGACCTTTTGCTTGGCCTGGTTGATGCGGGCACCGGCTTCGCGCTTGGCGGCCGGATCGAGTTGTGCCAGGCCCTTGAGCAGCACCGTCAGGGCGCCCTCTTTGCCTAGAAATCGTGCCTTGGCATTTTCCAGCGCTGCCGCATCGGTCGCGGCGGCGAATCGTTCTTGCGCCTGGGAAATCAGGTCGTCAACCGGTAGAGTCATGAAAGTCAGCCTTCAAAACGCAAACGGGGCCCAACGAGCCCCGTTTGCAGCGATCCGCGATGCGTAAGCGTGATCAGGCAGCCAACGCAGCCTTGGCTTGTTGCACGATGGCGGCGAAACCAGCCTTGTCGTGCACGGCCAGATCGGCCAGCACCTTGCGGTCGAGTTCGATCGAGGCCTTCTTCAAGCCGGCGATGAACACGCTGTAGCTCATGCCCTGTTCACGCACGGCGGCGTTGATACGGGTGATCCACAGAGCACGGAAGGTGCGCTTCTTGTTGCGGCGATCGCGATAGGCATATTGCCCGGCGCGCATGACCGCTTGCTTGGCGATGCGGAATACGTTGCCACGGCGGCCACGGTAACCCTTGGCGGCGGCGATGACTTTTTTGTGACGGGCGCGTGCGGTAACACCACGTTTAACGCGAGGCATATTAAATCTCCCTTATCAAGCGAACGGCATCATCGCCTTGACGGAGGCGATGTCGGAGTCGTGAACCGCCGTCGAACCGCGCAGCTGGCGCTTGTTCTTGGTGGTCTTCTTGGTCAGGATGTGACGCTTGAACGCCTGACCACGCTTGATGGAGCCGCTGCCGCGGACCTTAAAGCGCTTGGCAGCGCTTTTCTTGGTCTTCATCTTGGGCATGATGAGTCCTAAAACAGGTTGTTGATATACATGGCAACAGGTGATCTAGCCGCCCAAGAGGATCTGGCATCAATACTTACGGACCCGCGCCAATTCTATTTTCTTCCCGGCAACCGGATGAGCAAACCGGCCGACCCGAGCCCTGAAGCCCCGATACCGCCGCCTTGAACCCCCGCCAAATTGCTGTCTATTTTGGTCTTTTCGCCCTCTTTTGCACGCATTTTTGCGCAACCAGACGAACAGGACCTGATCGACCCCGCGCGCTTGGCGGCGCAAATCAAGCCGCAAAGACTGCGTTTTCCAAAGACAGATGCCGGAAAAGCCTTTGATTATATGGCGATTTCCATGAAATTGTCGAGCCACTTATCGAGCCGATTCAGCAACGGCACGGCTCCCCCGGATGCACCGCTAGGCTTCGCCCCCCGTATCGCGGTACTGCAAGGCTTCCGCCAGATGCGCCGGCGTCACGCCGGGCGCGTCCACCAGATCGGCAATACTGCGCGCCACCCTCAAGAGACGGTGGGCGGCGCGCGCCGACGCCCCCAGACGCCGCAGAGCCTGGGCGAACCAGCGGCTGGCATCCCCGTCCAGGCCGGCGTAGCAGGCAAGATCGGCTCCCTGCAGGTGAGCATTGAGCTGGCCCTGGCGTGCCCATTGGCGGGCACGGCAAGCCTGCACCCGCTCGCGCACGGCCGCCGAGCGCTCGCCTGGCGCCTCGTCCAGGCGTTCAGGCGCCACCGGCGGCAGCCACAGATGCAGGTCGATGCGATCGCGCAGAGGCCCGCCCAGCCGTGCGGCATAGCGTTCGATCTGCTCGGGCCGGCAACGGCAGGGGCGGCCGGGATGGCCCCGCCAGCCGCAGGGGCAGGGATTCATGGCCGCCACCAATTGAAACCGCGCCGGAAACCGTACATGGGCCGAGGCCCGCGCCAGCGCCACCTCGCCGGCCTCAAGGGGCTCGCGCAGGGCCTGCAGGGCGCGACGCTCGAACTCGGGCAGCTCATCGAGGAACAGGACGCCTTGGTGCGCCAGGGAAATTTCGCCAGGCCGGGGCGGCGCGCCGCCGCCGATCAAGGCGGCCGCTGTGGCCCCATGGTGGGGCGCGCGAAACGGCGCCTGCCCGAAGGGCGGCGCGGTCACGCCAGCCAGCCTGGCAATCGCGGCGACCTCCAGCGCGGCGGTATCCGGCAGCGGTGGCAGCAACCCTGGCAAACGCTGCGCCAGCATGCTTTTCCCGGCGCCAGGCGGGCCGCACATCAGCAGGCTGTGACCGCCTGCCGCGGCGATCTCCAGCGCCCGCCGCGCGCCCGGCTGGCCGCGTACATCCGCCAGGCAAGGCTGCGCCTGGGCTGCAGGCCGGGGCAGAGGTGCCGCCTGCGGCAGGCTTTCCCGCCCGGCCAAATGGGCCGCCACCTGGGCCAGGTTGGCGGCGGCATAGACCAGCAGTCCTGGCACGCGCGCCGCCTCGGCCGCGCTGGCCGCCGGCAGCAGCAGGCGCGCGCCCGCATCGGCACGCGCCACACCCAATGCGATTGCCAGCGGATCCGCCACCGGCACCAGCTCGCCCGAGAGGGACAGCTCACCGGCCAGCACCAGCGAGCCCCCCGCCTGCGACGGTGCCACGATCTGCCCCGAGGCCAATAGGATGCCGGCGGCAATGGGCAGATCAAAACGCGATGAAGCCTTGGGCAGATCGGCCGGCGACAGGTTGATGGTGACGCGCCCGGCCGGAAACGCAAAGCCGCTATTGACGATGGCCGCGCGCACCCGCTCCCGGCTCTCGCGCACCTCGACGTCGGGCAGGCCCACCACCGTGAATAGCGGCAACCCTGCCCCCAGATGGGCCTCGACCCGCACCGCGTGGGTCTGCAAACCCGCCAGCGTGCAACTCGACAGCACGGCAAGCGTCATGACGGCCTCCCTTCGCCCAGGCAAAGCCGCCAGTATCGGTGGCCGCGCCGTCGGCGCCGCCCACGGCAGGATGCTTTGTGCGCTTGGCAGCGCCCGCAGCGCCCGCGCTGTCAGGCCAGCGCCGTCGGATAGGGACTGGTGTCGACGTGATTGAGCATCGCATAGGCCAACGCCTGGGTAAGACGGGCACGCAAGGCGGCGCTAGCCGGGTCATCCCAGAGATTGCGCAATTCGTGCGGATCCTGGCGCAGATCGTAGAGTTCGCCCCAGGCAGCCCCATCGTAGAGCGTCAGGCGGCAGCCTTCCGAGAGCAGGGTGCGGCAACGGATGCGCCGATCAAAGCCAAGGATGACGCGCTGCCCCTCCTCCTCGATCAGGAGCGCCTCGCGGCGGCCACTGTCGTCGCCTGCCATGAGGCGACCCATGTCCTGGCCCTGGATGCCGTTGTAGGCTTGCACGCCGGCGCGGGCCAGGATGGTGGGCGCGATGTCGATGGTGCTGAGCAGGGCGTCGCTGGCC
>JAEWJD010000276.1 GCA_023386765.1 Pseudomonadota bacterium
CAGCTACTTCGTGATGGAAGAAATCAAGGAAACGCTTTACCTGCCCCTGGACAGATAAAGCCCACGATCACGGAACGAATTTTCGGTACCATTGCTGCCTGGCCGGCCCGGTCTTTGGCGCCGGCCAGGCAGCCCCTGGCCGCCCCCGGAGTTTTCCCTTCATGACCCGACGCCTCTACCGCTACTTCTTCCTGGGCCTGATCACCATCCTGCCCATCGCCCTGACGCTGTATCTGCTGTTCATTTTCCTGGCCTGGACCGAAGCCATCGCGCTGACGTTCATCCGCCCCTTCATCGGCGATTTCTACATCCCCGGCATGGGCCTGGCGCTGGGCATCCTGGCGATTCTCTCGCTGGGCTATCTGGTCTCCAAGGAGCGCGTGCAGCGGCTGCTGGTCTGGCTGGAGATCCCCTTTACCAATACGCCGGTCGTTAAAAGCATCTACTCATCGATCAAGAGTTTTGCCGATTACTTCTCCTCTTCCAGCGGCAAGAGCAAAACCCAGCAGGTGGTGGTGCTGCGCATGCCGGGCCAGCCGCTGGAACTGGTCGGCCTGGTGACCCGGCGCAGCATGGACGATCTGCCCAGCGGTTTCCTGCCCGGTGAGCGGGTGGCGGTTTATCTGCCCATGGGCTACATGATCGGCGGCTATACGGTATTCGTGCCCGCAGAATGGGTCACCCCGATCAATATGTCGGTCGAGGAAGCCATGCGCTCGTCGCTGATCGCCTGGATGGCCCGCAGCGAGCAGGCCGCCTATCCGGCGCCAGCACAAGCCGCGCCGCCGGCCCCGCCCGCCGACCCTGCCGCCTGAACCCGCACGCCCTCCGCCAGAGCCCTGCCCGCCATGCCTGCCCGCGCCCCCTCCGCCGCCGAAGGCGGCATCTGCATCGACACCGATCAACCGCAAGGCACGCTCGACGAGGCGCAGGCACTGCTGCAGGCCCTCGGGGTCGCCGCCTGGGCGCATTGCCATGTCCAGGAGGGGGCCGTGCGCATCCAGGCCCGGCCCGACTTTGCCGCCCGCCACCTGCCCCAGGGCGACACCACCGGCCTGGCTGCGGCGCTGGAACTGGACACCGCCACCTGCGACACCGCCCTGCAGGCCGAAATCCTGCTGGCCATGCTGGCCTGCCCACAGGCCTTTCGTTTTCCCGACGTGGCCGAACTGCGGGCTGCGCTGCGCATCCGGCGCAACATCGTGCGCGCCGCCTATCGCACCGCGCTGGCCTTCGACACCGAACAAGCCGAGCGCCCGCCTGCCTATTGGACCTACGCCGAGGACACCGGCTTCACCCTGCTGCCGGGCCGCTCCCTGATAGATGCCCTGGTGCACGCCACGCAGCCAGCCGTCTCGGGCCAGTGCTACGCCTTTTCCTGCTATCGCGCCACCGAATACGTGACCGTACTGGGCATCGCCCAGGAACTGCGCGACAGCAATCCGGCCCTGTACGCCGGCCTCGAACGCCAGTGGGAGCAGCGCGCCGTCATGTCAGGCCGTTTCCACGAGGCCTTTCTGCGTGAATACGGTTCGCTGCAGGCTCCCCTGCCGGCGCGCTTCTATGTGCCGGGCGACCGCCTCTGGTTCCGCAATCCGGACCCGCACTCCTCCAATGTCGAGGGCTACGAGGGCTCCTGGGTGTTCTATCTGGGCTCGGGCCGCTTCAACAATTTCTGGAAAGCGGGCCAGCATTACACCCTGGCCCACAAGTGCCTGGAAATCTTCCACTGGCGTGACGGCCTGGCCCACGATGCTCAGGGCAAGGCCTATATCGATGAAGACAAGGTCGAGGCCTGCGTGGCGCGCACCCGCGCCGACGCGACAGCCAGCGCTACAGTGCTCCAGCGGATGCTGCGCATCCGCGATCCGCAGGGCGTGTATGCCCAGGGCGGCTGCATCGACGCGACACGCGAATGCGCCCGCTGGGTGCTGCCTGGTCACGCCGATATCGTCCTGCCGGACTGGCCCGCCGCCGCTGCCTGACCGGCGCACCGCGCCGCGTCTGCGGCAACCGTGACGATCCGGGACGGCCGGCCGTTTCCCTCTTGCCTGGCTTGCCCAGCCCCGGCGCAGCGCGCCAGGGCTGCCGCCGTACGTGCGACATTCCTGCCTGGTGTTCGGATTCCGCCCAGAAATTCGATATATGACATGAAGCGAAAACAAAACAAAGCACAGATAGCATTATGTACTTTCGCTTTTGTTGTTTTATGATGCAGTCATGACACTCAATCCCCGCCAAAGTGCCTTGCTCGAACTGGTCCGGTCGCAGGGTTCCGCCTCGATCGAGGAGCTGGCACGCACTTTCGACGTCACCCTTCAGACGGTACGCCGCGATGTCAATCTGCTCTCCGAGGCTGGCATGCTGTCGCGCTTTCATGGCGGTGTGCGCATTGAGGCGTCCACCATCGAGAATATTGCCTATCGACAGCGCCAGGGCCTGCATGCGGACGGCAAACGCCGCATCGCCGAAGCCGTCGCCGCCGCCGTGCCCGACGGCTGTTCGCTGCTGATCAATATCGGCACGACCACCGAAGCCATCGCGCGCGCGCTGCTGCGCCACCGTGGCCTGCGCGTAATCACCAACAACCTGCACGTGGCCGACATCCTGTCCGACAACCCGGACTGCGAAGTCATCGTGGCCGGCGGCGTGGTGCGTCCGCGCGACCGCGGCATCACCGGCGAAGCCACCATCGACTTCATCCGTCAGTTCAAGGTCGATATCGGCCTGATCGGGATTTCCGGGATCGAGGCCGATGGCACCCTGCGTGACTTCGATTTCCGTGAAGTGCGGGTCGCACGCTGCATCATCGAGCAATCGCGCGAAGTCTGGCTGGCTGCCGACAGCAGCAAGTTCCAACGCCAGGCCATGGTGGAGCTGGCACCAATGTCGCACATCCACCGTTTCTTCACCGATGCCGAACCCCGGCCGCAACTGAGCCAGGTGCTGCGCGATGCCGGCGTGCGCTGCGATGTTGCGCTCGGCACGTCCTGAGGGCGATCTGCCCGGCCACCCTCTTTTCACTGCCCTGCCATGAAGCCTACCGTTCCTCCCGCTACCCGCGCCCAACTTCTGGACCGCTTGCAATCGCCTGACGTCTGGGACGTCATCGTCATCGGCGGCGGCGCCACCGGCCTGGGTACGGCCGTCGATGCCGCCGCACGCGGTTATCGCACGCTGCTCATCGAAGGCGAGGATTTCGCCCGCGGCACCTCCAGCAAGGCCACCAAGCTGGTGCATGGCGGCGTGCGCTATCTTGCCCAGGGCAACATCAGCCTGGTGCGCGAGGCCCTGCACGAGCGCGGCCTGCTGAACCAGAACGCCCCCCACCTGGCCTGGCCGCTGGGTTTCGTGGTGCCGGCCTACTCCATGCTGGACCAGCCCTTTTATGGCGCCGGACTGAAGATGTACGACATGCTGGCCGGCAAGCTGAATCTGTCGCCCAGCCGCTGGCTGTCGCGCAATGAAACCCTGGAACATGCCAGCACGCTGGCCCCCGTCGTGCAAGGCCGGCGCCTGCGCGGCGGCGTACTGTACTTCGACGGCCAGTTCGACGATGCGCGCCTGGCCATGGCGCTGATGCGCACCTTGTTCGACCTGGGAGGCACCGCCATCAACTATCTGCGCGTCACGGGGCTGAGCCGCGATGCCAGCGGACGCATCACCGGCGTGCAGGCCCGGGACGCCGTGGATGGCACCGAACATGCCGTCCAGGGAAAGTGCATCATCAACGCCACCGGCGTCTGGGTCGACGCGGTGCGCCGCATGGACAATGCCGACGCCGCCACCCTGGTCGCGCCCAGCCAGGGGGTTCACCTCACGCTGCCGCGCAGTTTCCTGCCCGGCTCGGATGCCATCCTGATTCCCAAGACCCCCGACGGCCGCGTGCTGTTCATGGTGCCCTGGAACGGCCACACCATCGTCGGCACGACCGACACCCCGCGCCAGGATCTGCCGCTGGACCCCAAGCCGCAGCCCGGCGAGGTGGATTTCATTCTGTCCACCGCCGCGCACTACCTGACCCGCAAACCCACGCTGGCTGACGTCACCAGCGTATGGGCGGGTTTGCGTCCGCTGGTCAAGGCCACGGGTGAAGCCGCCACCAAGTCCCTGTCGCGCGAACACACCATTCTGGTGTCGGCCAGCGGCCTGATCACGGTCACCGGCGGAAAATGGACGACTTACCGCAAAATGGCGCAGGATGTGATCGACACCGCGATTTCCAAGCAGCTGCTGCCGCAGGCTGCCTGCCGCAGCGCCGAACTGCGCCTGCACGGCGCCCCGGCTCCGGGCCACACCCTGGAAGCGCACACCGGCACGCCCGACAGCTATTACGGTACCGACCTGGCAGCCCTGCATGCCCTGCCCGGTGCCGACCGTATGCTGGTCAACGCCAGCGGCCTGAGCGAGGCTCACGTGCGCTATGCCGCGCGCTGCGAACTGGCCCGCACCGTCGAGGACGTGCTGGCGCGCCGCAACCGCGCGCTCTTCCTGGATGCCGAGGCCGCCCAGCTGGCCGCGCCGGAAGTCGCACGCCTGCTGGCCGAGGAACTCGGCCACGACAGCGCCTGGCAACAACGCACACTGGAGGACTTCGCCAAGGTGGCGGCCACCTTCCGGCTGCAATGAGGCCACGCGGCGTATGATGGGGGGCTTCCAGCCCCCTTTTTCTTGCCCGATTACGCCGCCATGGATGTTTTCCAGCAACTGCAGGATCTGCTGACTGCGCAGCAGGCCGATTTCCGCCTCTTGCGTCATGAGGCCGCCGGCAAATCCGCCGAGGTCGCCGCCATACGCGGCACTGCCATCAGCCAGGGTGCCAAGGCCCTGGTCTGCCGCATCAAGGTCAGCGCCAACGTGCGCAGCCACGTGCTGGCCGTGTTTCCGGCCGACGCCCAGGCCGACCTGCAGGCCATCGCCCTGGCTGCCGGCGGCAAGAAGGCCGCGCTGGCAACCCATGACCTCGCGCGCGAACTGACCGGTTGCGAAATCGGAGCGATTCCGCCCTTCAGTTTCCACCCCGATCTGCAATTGCTGGTTGATCCATCGCTGCGTGAATGCCACGCTGAAATCGTGTTCAATGCGGGCCGCCTGGACGCCTCCATCCTGTTGCGCACCGACGACTACTTCCGCATCGCCTGCCCGCGCGTGGCGCCCATTGTGCGCGAGGCAGCCTGATATGTGTCTGGCCGTGATCGCCTTGCACCAGTTGCCCGGCATTCCGCTGCTGATCGCCTCGAACCGCGATGAATTCCATGCCCGCCCGACCGCCCCAGCCGGCACCTGGCCGGGCGAACCGGCTCTCTATGCCGGACGGGATCTGCAGGCCGGCGGCACCTGGATGGGCGTGACCGACAACGGCCGTTACGCCTTGCTGACCAACTACCGCGAAGGCGGCCGGCAGATCGCCGACGCGCCTTCGCGCGGCCACCTGACCGAGGCCTTCCTGCGCGGCCACGCCAGCCCGGCCGACTATCTGGCCGACCTGGCCGCCGAGGGCGCGCGCTACAACGGCTTCAACCTGATCGTGGGCGATCGCGAACAGACCTGGTATTACAGCAACCGGGGCGCAGCCCCCCGGGCCCTGGGCCCCGGCCTGTATGGCGTTTCCAATCACCTGCTGGACACGCCCTGGCCCAAGCTCACGCGTCTGAAGACTCGGGTCGCCCAGGCCCTGGCCCAGCCGCTTCAACCGGACCTGCCGGCGTTGTTCGACGCTTTGGGCGACCGCCAGGGCGCTGCCGATGACCTGTTGCCCCAGACCGGTATTTCGCTGGAAATGGAACGCCTGCTGAGCAGCCCTTTCATCATCAGCCCGAACTATGGCACGCGCTGTTCCAGCGTGCTGTTCTGGCGTGATAATGGCAGTGGCGAGCTGCATGAACGGCGCTTCGCTCCCGATGCCTCGCAGAGCGGCGCCACCTGCCTGACGTTCTGTCCGCAACGCAGTCCCTGTCTGAGCTGAGACGCGTCACCGGGCATGGCGCCCGGCTGCAGTCTGCCGCCGATTGACCTTCGACAAGGAGTTGCCCAAATGAAAACCTTCCACGCACGCATTGCCACCGCCGCCCTGGCCGGCGCCGCCTTGCTGGCCGGCCCGGCCGTGCAGGCACAGAACAGCGAGTTGCCGGCGCTGCCCGACGTGCAGCAACAAGGCGATGTGCAGTTTCTTTCCGGCGGCATCGGCGCCGGACAATCCGGCGCCTTCAAGGCGGCCGCACGCCAATACCGGCTGATGCTGACCTTCGTGCAGCGCGGCCCCGACGGCCGGGGAGAATTCCTGGCCGACGTGCCGGTGCAGATCCGCAATGCCGCTGGCCAGACCGTGCTCGACACTGTATCGCAGGGCCCATATCTGCTGGCCAACCTGCCGGCCGGTGCTTACACGGTCAAGGCAAGCGCCAACGGCAACGACAAGAGCGCCCGCGTCACCGTGGGCCGCAGCGGCACGGCCAGCACCATCTTCGAATGGCGCTGAGGCCGCAGCTGGCTCAGCGGCCCGCGAGCAGGATCATCACGTTCAACACGAAGGCGGCGATCCAGCACAATGAACGCAGGGTGCCGTAGCCACCGATATACAAGGCCAGGTAAACCAGCCGCACGACCACCCAGGCGCCCATCAGCACCCCAAGGTGTGCAATGGGCGCCTGGCTGTACAGCGCAAAGAGCACCGCCGCATAGAAAAACGGCAGTGCTTCGAAACTGTTGGCCTGGGCAGCGTCGGCCCGCGCACGCCAGCCGCGCTGATTGCCGAGCCAGGCCCGCGGCTCACGGTTGTCAAAGCCATTGCCGGCGGCCTTGCTGGCCAGCGAAGCCACCAACGGCAACAATGCCGCCACCACCATCAACCATGCAATATGGGTCATGACGCCTCCCGCAACCGGCAATAGGCCAGCCTGCCGCCACCTTACCACCGGTGCGATGCAAACTCACCCCGGTTCGCTATGCTGACGCCCGCTTGGCCCTGGGCGCTGCTGTTCCCAGCCTATGCCCTGCTGTGGTGGCCCCAAGCGCGCACCTGGGCCGGCGCGCTGCTGGCCGCCGGACTGGCCGCAGCTGCCTGGGAGGGGCTGCTCGAGCCGATGGCCGCCCTGCCCCTGGCACTGCTGGGCCTGAGCGGCTGGCTCCTGCGACACCAACGGCGCGTCCTGGGGCATCTGTTGTTTGTTGCGCTGGCCCTGGCGCTCAGCCTGCATCTGGCGCCTGGCTTTCACAACCCCCTGGTCATCGCCCTCGGCCCTCTCAAGGCCGACGCCATCGCCTGGCGCATGCACCTGAACCTGGATAAGCCACTGCTGGCGTGGTGGGTGCTGCTGGTGACGGCGCCGCCCCTGGCGCGCGGACTGGGCTACACCGTGCGCACGGCCTTGGCCTACGGCCTGGGAGCCAGCCTGATCTGCCTGGGACTGGCCTGGCTGTCGGGCGCGATTGCCTGGGCGCCCGGCTGGCCGCCGCACAGTCTCATCTGGTGGCTGAACAATGCCTTGCTGGTCACGCTCGCCGAAGAGGCCCTGTTTCGCGGCTATGTGCAGCAACAACTCACGCCACGCCTGGGCCCGTGGCGCGCCGGCCTGATCGCGGCGTTGCTTTTCGGCCTGGCCCACGCCGCCGGCGGGCCGCTCATGGTGGTGCTGGCCAGTCTGGCCGGCCTGGCCTACGGTTGGGCCTATCATCGCGCCGGGCTGGCCGCCGCCGTCCTGGCGCATCTGCTGCTCAATACGCTGCACTTCTGGCTGTTCACCTACCCGCTGGCGGCCTGAGCCTGCCGGCACGGCAGGCCCGGCACGGCGCGCCTAGCGTTCCAGATCCTGCTGGGTGACTTCCTTGACCTCGCCCTTGATGTTCATCCGACCTTCATAGACCGGGCGCGCACCGGTGGTCGGCCCCTGATACTGCACGAAGAACAGCGTGCCGCCGGTCTCGGTGGTCATGGCTTCTTCGTAGTGCGGATCGGCGTGAAACACCACGGTGCCGGGGCCGTAGATGTTGCCCCCCATGTTGAACTGCCCTTCGATGACGTACCAGACCTGGGCAAAGTCATGCTTGTGCAGGCGAAACCCCGCCCCCGGTTCGTAATGCAGAAAACCCGCGTTGGGTTCGGTCGGTCGTTCCGGGCGGGTATGGAACAGAAACTTCGTTTTGTTCTTGAAACGCCCCATCTCCCATTCCATGGACTCCGGCTTGCGATATTCCGGGGCGTTGTGCTGGCTCAGGTCCAGCGGCGGCTGCGTGTTCATACTGATCTCCATTTTGGACACGTTATTTGTAATCTTGGATACAAGAATTAAGAAACCGCAGTGTCTCAAGGCATTATTTAGCGCTCAACTAGGGGAAACCCCAGGCCTGAAGGCCTTTTTTCTCGTAGATTTCTCCAGTACGAAAATACATAATGCGATTTCTTGGATACAAGAATTAGCATGAAAAACCAGAAAGCCTTTTCGGCCGGAGACAAGCAAGACCATGAATACCTCCCAACCCGCAGCGGTCAGCGCTGCCGCCTCCTCCTCGCCCCGCAACGCGCCACCCCGCAATGACCCCCGGGTGGTCGGGCTGGCCAGCATGATCGGGACCTCCATCGAGTGGTACGACTACTTCCTCTATGGCACGGCAGCCGCGCTGATCTTCAACAAGATCTTCTTTCCTGCCTTCGATCCCCTGACAGGCACGCTGGCCGCCTTCGCCACCTATGCCGTGGGTTTCTTCGCCCGGCCCTTCGGCGGGCTGATCTTCGGACACTTCGGTGACAAGATCGGGCGCAAGAAAATGCTGCTGCTGAGCCTGGTCCTGATGGGCGTGCCAACCATCCTCATCGGCCTGATCCCAAGCTACGACCAGATCGGTTACTGGGCCGCGGTGCTGCTGGTACTGATGCGCATCATCCAGGGCATCGCCGTGGGCGGCGAATGGGGCGGCGCGGTACTGATGGCCGTCGAGCACGCCCCCAAGGGAAAGAAAGGCTTTTTCGGCAGCCTGCCGCAGGCCGGCATGGCGCCTGGCCTGGTGGTGTCCTCCCTGGCCATGGCCGCCGTGGCCCGCCTGCCCGAAGAAGACATGCTGTCCTGGGGCTGGCGCATCCCGTTTCTGGCCAGCGTGGTATTGCTGGTAGTGGGTTACTTCATCCGGTTGCGGGTGCATGAGTCGCCCGATTTCGAACACATGAAAGCGCACGGCAAGGAGGTGGCCGTCCCGGCCGCCGAAGTGCTGCGCCATCATCGCCGCCCCCTGCTGACCGTGATCGGCGCACGCTTTGCCGAGGTCACCTGGTTCTATACGGTGGCCACGTTCTCCCTGACCTATGC
>JAEWJD010000365.1 GCA_023386765.1 Pseudomonadota bacterium
CGCCAGGGCCGGTGTTCCTGGCCACGCAGTTTGCGGTGGCGTGGAAAGCGCTGCCCTGCCGGCTGATGGTGGATGTGCTCACGTTCGAGGAGCAGGCACGCCGGCAGACCGAGGGGCTTGCAGTCCCGCCGTACGCACGCGATATCTCGGCCTTCCTGCTGCAGCGGCAATCGACCTACGCCCGGCTCGGACTCAAGGCACTCCAGCTGGCCGAACGCCTGCACGCACACGTCCGACTCGGACCGCCGCCTCAAGGCGAAGCGCTGCACAAACAGCTTTCCCTGCGACTGGCCGAGCTGCAGGGCATGGGCCAGCGCAGGCGGCATTAACCGGGTGCCGGCCCGCCCCTGTCTGCCGCATTGCCCCGGGCCCCTTTCCATGAATAAAATGAGTATTATTCTCATCTTATATCGTGGGTGCCTCGACGGTGCCTCACCTCTGGGACACCGTCATGCCCATTACCGAACCCGCCGGATCCGGCACAGGCATCGAACGCCTGTACACCGAGCACCATGGCTGGCTGCGCAGCTGGTTGCGGCGGCGCCTGGGCAATGCCTTTGATGCCGCGGACCTGGCACACGACACCTACCTGCGGATCCTGCACATCGGCCGCGTTCCCGAGCCGCATGAGTCGCGCCAGCATCTGGCACAGATCGCCCGCTGCCTGGTGATCGACCTGCACCGACGGCGACAGATCGAGACGGCCTACCTGGATGCCATCGCCCAGTTGCCGCCCGCGCATGCCCCGTCCGAAGAAGTCCGCGCGCAAGCACTCCAGACCTTGCTGGAGATCGATGCCATGCTCAACAGCCTGCCCGCCAAGCAACGGACCGCCCTGCTGCTGTGCAAGCTGGATGGCTTGAGCTACGCCGAGATCGCGGTCCGTCTGGCGGTGTCAGTGTCTTCGGTCAAGAAGTACATCGCCGCCGCGCTGCTGGCCTGCTACGAGGCACAGCAGGCGGCAGGCAGGTAGGCATCCATGGCAGAAACCGCCTCCGGCCCCTTGCCGCTCCCCCCTATCGATCCGGCCGTGATGCGTCGGGCGGCGGAATGGATTGTCCAGCTCGGGGCAGACGATGTCAGCGACCAGGACCTCGCCGACTGCCAACAATGGCGCGCGCGCCACCCCGACCACGAACAAGCCTGGCAGCGCCTGATGGTCTTCGAGACCATGCTGGGCAGCGTACCGCGCGAGGCCGCCAGACGCGCCTTGCATGCCCCGGCAGCCAACGGACGACGACGCGCCTTGCGCGTCCTGGGCCTGGGTGCGCTGGCGGCAGGTGCCGGCTATGTCGCCCACGGCACCGAGACCTGGCAACGCGCCGCCGCCGACTATCGCAGCGCCACCGGCGAGATCCTGAGCTGGACCCTGCCGGACGGCACGCAGCTCGTGCTGGGCAGCGATGCGGCCGTCGATCTGCGCTTTACCGCCGACGAACGCCTGTTGGTGCTGCTGGCCGGAGAGATCCTGGTCACCACCGCAGTGGACACCGCCCCCCTGCCCCGGCCCTTGCGCGTGCGCACCCGCCACGGCACGGTCCAGGCGCTGGGCACCCGCTTTGCCGTGCGCGATGACACCGATGCCTCGCGCATCGCGGTCTTCGAGGGCGCGGTGGAAATCCGCCCGACCGACAACCCGCATGCCACGTTCCGCGTGCAGGCAGGCCAGGGAGCGAGCTTCTCTCGCCGGCAGGTCGAGGCGCTCGTGCCGGTAACCGAGAGCGCGGCGGCCTGGAGCCAGGGCGTGCTGGTCGCCGACGACATGCGCCTGGACACCCTGCTCGCCGAGCTCGGCCGCTATCGCACTGGCTTGCTGCGCTGCGACCCGCAAGTCGCAAGCCTGCGGGTCAGCGGGGTGTTCTCCCTACGCGATACGGACCGGGCTTTGCACAATCTGACTCGCGCCCTGCCGGTCAAGACGGTCTATCGCACACGCTACTGGGTCACGGTGCAAGCGGCAGGCTGAGCGGCAGTTACAAATTAGTGCGCCTGGCGCTTGTCCTTTTGCCGTGCGGGTTCGGGATACAGGGTGAACCCCTTCATCCTGACTCCCGAACGCAAGGCCCTACCCATGTCCCGTTCTTCTCTTCTTCGCTCCCCGCTGCGGCGGGCCGCCCCCCGCAGCGTCCGCCAGCAGACCGCCAGACACCCTCGTGCCGCCTTGCGGCTGGCCTGGCTGTTGAGCACCGCGCTGGCCGCCGTAGCCGCTGCGCCCGTCCAGGCTGCCGAAACCCGGCTTCAGGTCGTCATCCCGCCAGGCCCGCTGGGCCAGGCCTTGACCGCCTACGCCAAGGCGGCGGGCGTCGAACTGGCCATGGATGCCCGCTTGCTGCAGGATCGTCACAGCGCGGGGCTGTCGGGCAGCTATCACGTCCAGGAAGGCTTCGCGGCGCTGCTGCGCGGCCAGGGCCTACGGGCCCTGCCGCAAGCCAATGGCAGCTATACCCTGCAAGCGATCCCGGCAGCTCAGGAGGGCGTGACCCTGGCGCCGGTCACGGTCACCGGGCGCACCGAGAGCGCCACCGGCCGCTTCGAGGGCTATGCCGCCACGCTGTCGGCCACCGGCACCAAGACGGACACGCCCCTGATCGAGACGCCGCAATCGATTTCGGTGGTGGGCTCAGAGGAAATGGAAACGCTCAAGCCGCAGAACCTGCAGGACGCGTTGGGCTATGTCGCCGGCGTCAGCCGTTTCGAAGGCATCTCCCGAGTGCAGGACACGATCTATATCCGTGGCTTCCAGGCCCAGGCAGGCACTGGCAGCTTCTATCGCGACGGCACCAAATACACCGTCAACCCCTTCAACGGCAAACAGGAAATCTACGGCCTGGAGCGCATCGAAGTGCTCAAGGGAGCGTCGTCGGTGCTGTACGGCTCGGCCGCGCCCGGGGGCATCGTCAACATGGTCAGCAAGCGGCCCACCCCCTATGCATTGCGTGAACTCAATGTCGAACTGGGCAATTTCGACCGCAAGCAGCTTTCCGGGGATCTGGGCGGACCCTTGGACGACGACGGCGTCTGGTCATACCGGCTGACCTTTCTGCAGCGCGACAGCAATACCTTCATCGACTACGTGAAAGATGACCGCACTTTCGTCGCGCCGGCCCTGACATGGCAACCCAGTGCCGCCACCTCATTCACGCTGCTGGCCGACTACCAGAAGGACAAGACCAACTACGTCTACTGGCTGCCGCCCGAAGGCACCCTCTTCTCCACGCCCCATGGGCGGATTCCGCGTCATCGTTTTACCGGTGAACCGGGTTACAGCAAATTCAACTCGGAGCGCTACTCGGTCGGCTATCTGTTCGAGCACGCCTTCAACGATAGCGTCACGCTCAAGAACAGCCTGCGCTACTTCCACTCACGCAGCACCTTCCCGCAGGTCTGGGTGTCGGGCATCGCACCCGATCTGCGGACATCGGCCTTCCGGGGCGGCACGCTGCGCTGGGAGCGGTCCTCGTCCATCGTGGCCGATACGTCGCTGCAAGTGCATGCCACCCATGGCAATGTCGAGCACACGCTGCTGGCCGGCTTCGACTACACCCGCCCGAAGAACCAGTCTGAACGCTATGACCGCAGCGCCAGCAACATCGACTACTACAAGCCGGTCTACGGCTCGCCCCTGGGCGAACCGACACGCGACCAATGGTGGTCCTACAACGCCGACACCACCCAGCTAGGTCTTTACCTGCAAGACCAGATCAAGATCGCCAACCGCTGGGTGGTCCTGCTGGGGGGACGCTATGACCATGCGCGCGACAACCAGAGCAATCTCTACACCGGAGAGAAATCCATCGACAATGAAACCAGCCGCGCCTTCACGGGCCGGGCCGGCCTGGTCTATCTGGCCGACAATGGCCTGGCGCCCTACCTCAGCTTCGGCCAATCGTTCGAGCCAACTACCGGCACCGACCGCCAGGGCTCGCGCTTCGAACCGTCGACCGGCACGCAATACGAGGTGGGGATCCGCTATCAGCCGCCCGGATCGAGCACGCTGCTCTCGGCGGCCGCCTATCAACTCACTCGCCAGAAGGTATCGGTCACCGACCCGGTGGACCCCTCCTACTCGGCCCAGATCGGCGAAGTGCGCTCGCGCGGTTTCGAGCTGGAAGCACGCACCCGCGTGGGCAGCAATGCCAACCTGATCGCCGCCTACGGCTATACCGACGCACGCACCACCAAGGCGAGCCCGTCCGAGCCTTCGCAGGCCGGGCTGCGCTCGCCGGGCATCCCCTTTCACCAGTTTTCGCTGTGGGGAGACTACAACTTCGGGCGCTTCGGACTGCCGGGCCTGAAGATCGGCGCGGGTATGCGTTATCAGAGTTCGACCAAGCCCAACACGGGCAACTTCAGCGTGCCGTCCTTCACGTTGTTCGACGCCATGGCCAGCTATACCACCGGTCCCTGGAGCCTGGCGTTGAACGTCACCAATCTGTTCGACAAGACCTACATCGGCAGTTGCACCACGGGCTGCTTCTATGGCGAGCCGCGCCGCATCATCGGCACGGCCAGCTACCGCTGGTAGGCACCGGGCTGCCCGGGCCGGGCGGCCCCGGCAGCCTTCTCAGTTGGCGCTGATCTTGGCAGCCTTGACGACCTTGCCCCAACGGTCCAGTTCTCCCTGGGTGTAGGCGCCCAGTTGCTGCGGGTTCATGTAGCGGGCTTCGGCACCCTGCTCGGCGGCCTTCTGCTGGAAGGCCTCCGAGGCCATGATGGTCTTGATCTCGCCCGAGAGCTTTTCCACCACGGCCGGCGGCGTGCCGGCCGGCGCATACATGGCGAACCACGAAGACACGATCAGATCGGGATAGCCGGCTTCGGCGGCCGTGGGGACATCCGGCAGGCTGGGCAGGCGTTTGTCGCCGGTCACGGCCAGCGCGCGCAGCTTGCCGGCGGCGATATGGCCCAGCAGCGGCGGCGGCGTGGTGATGGTGAGGTCGACGGCACCGCCCAACAGGTCATTCATGGCCGGACCGGTGCCCTTGTAGGGAATGTGCGTGAGATCGATGCCGGCCATCTGGTTGAGCAGCTCGGTGGCCACTTGCTGCAGCGAGCCATTACCCGAGGACGCGTAGTTCAGCTTGCCCGGATTGGCCTTGGCGTAGTCCACCAGCTCTTGCAAGGTGTGGATGGGCAAGTCCGGACGGACGACCACCACCTGGGGCGCCGACAGGACGTTGGCCACGGGAGCGAAGTCCTTGATCGGATCCCAACCCTGGCTGGGAAAGACATGCGGCGTGATGGCCTGGAAGCCCGAGTACTGCAGCAACAGGGTGTAGCCATCGGGTTGGGCGCGGGCCACTGCCTGGCCGGCGATGCCGCCGGAGGCGCCCGGTTTATTGTCCACCACCACGGTCTGCCCCAGGGCCTGGCCCAGGGGCTGGGCGATCAGCCGGGCCGCGATATCGGTGGTGCCGCCCGGCGCGGCCGATACGATGAGCGAGATGGGCCGCTGGGGGTAGTCACTGGCCTGGACGGTGCCAGCCGCCACCACAAGGCCGGCGGCAAGGACAGTACGCAACAACGGCGATCGGGCGATAAACATGTTGAGTCTCCTGTTTGTTATGGATGCGGAGTCCGGCCTGGCCGTCAGGCTGCCGGGAAACGCTCGGCCAGCCAGGCCGGCGGTTGATGCGTGGCCAGGCGCGGACCCGCCGTGACCAGGGCATTGCTCAAGCCGCGCTGCACCAGCTGCGGCAACGCGCGCACGATGTCCAGCAGGCGGGCCAGCGTGACGCCGGTCTGCACGCCCATGCACTCGAACATATGCGCCAGCTCTTCGGTATTGACGTTGCCGCTGGCGCCCGGCGCGTAGGGACAGCCGCCCAGGCCGCCGGCAGCCGCATCAAAACGCCATACGCCCGTCTGCCAGGCAGCCATGGCATTGGCCAGGGCCATGCCGCGCGTATTGTGCAGGTGCACCGTCAACGCGGTGGCGGGCCGCTCGCGCTGGAAGCGTTCGCACAGTTGCGCCACCTGGGTCGGGTAGGCCATCCCGGTGGTGTCGCACAGCGTGATGCCTTGCGCGCCGGCCTCGGCCAAGCGGCCGGCCAGGGTCATCACCTCGCTGGCGGCCACCTCGCCGTCGAACGGACAGCCGAAGGCCGTGGAGAGCGACACATTGCAGGGCTTGCCGGCCTCGCCCGCCAGGCGCAGGATGGCCGAGAGCTCGGCGAACGATTGCTCGCGCGTCATGCGCAGATTGGCGCGATTGTGGGTTTCGCTGCAGGACATGACCAGGTTCATCTCGTCGGTGCCGACCTCCAGTGCGCGCTCCAGCCCCCGGATGTTGGGAACCAGCGCGGTGTAGATCACGCCGGGACGGCGTGCGATGCGGCGCATGACCTCCTGGGCATCGGCCAGGGCCGGAATCGCCTTGGGCGACGTGAAGCTGGTGACCTCGATACGCGCAAAACCGCAGGCCGACAGCGCGTCCACGAAGGCCACCTTGTCGTCGGTGGCGACCATGGCCGCTTCGATCTGCAGGCCGTCGCGCGGGCCGACTTCGTTGATCTCGATGCGTTGCGGGCCGCTCATGCGATCACTCCTGCGGCCCGCAACAGGGCACGTTGTGCGTCGTTCAGGCCGGCGGCCGCCAAGACGGCCTCGGTATGTTCGCCCAGCGTCGGCGCACGCTGGCGCACCGCCCCTGGGTTGTCCGAGAGCACGGGAAACACGGCCGGCATTTCGACCTCCACGCCGCTGGCGGCGCGCAGGCGCGTGATGGCGCCGCGGGCACGGTAATGCGGGTCCTGGGCGATATCGGCCACGCTATAGATGCGCCCGGCCGGCACGCCGGCCTCGCGCATGGCCTGCAGCACGCCGTCGATATCGCGCTGCGCGCTCCAGGCGCCGATGGCCGCATCGAGCTCATGCACGCGGCGTGCCCGCCCGTCGTTGTGGGCCAGGTCGGGATCGGCGCCCAGGTTATGGCGGCCGATGGCCTGCATCAGGCGCTGAAAAATGGCATCGCCATTGCCCGCGATCAGTACGTAGCCATCGCGGCAGGGATAGGCATTGGAGGGCGCAATGCCCGGCAGCGCCGCGCCGGCCGGCTCGCGCACGGCGCCAAAGACCGAGTATTCCGGTAACAAGCTTTCGCTCAGGTTGAAAATGCTCTCGTAGAGGGCCGCATCGATCACCTGGCCCTGGCCGCCGCGCGCATCGCGCTGATACAGCGCCAGCAACACGCCCATGGCCCCATGCAGGCCGGCGATGGTGTCGCCCAGTGACAGGCCGGCACGCACCGGAGCGCGACCCGGCTCGCCATTGAGGTAGCGCAGTCCCGCCATGGCCTCGCCGATGGCGGCAAAGCCCGGCTCCTGGGATTTCGGGCCGCTCTGCCCATAGCCGGAGATTCGCAGCATGATCAGGCGCGGATTAAGCGCATGCAGCGCCTCCCACGACAACCCCCACTTCTCCATGGTGCCCGGACGGAAGTTCTCAATCAGCACATCGGCCTGCGCGGCCAGCTGGCGCACCAGCGCCTGGCCTTGCGGCTGGCGCAAGTCGACGCAGACCGACTCTTTGTTGCGCGACTGCGCCTCCCACCAGACCGACGTGCCCTCGTGCAGCAGGCGCCATTTGCGCAACGGATCACCTTGCCCTGGCGGCTCGATCTTGATGACCTGGGCACCGAAATCGGCCAGCGTCTTGGCGGCAAACGGCCCCGCGATCAACTGCCCCAGTTCCAGCACCCGAATGCCGTCCAGTATCTGCCCCACCATATCCTCTCCATATCGATGACTTGCTCTGGGGAGGCAGTGTGCGGCGGATCGGCCCGCAGCAGGTATGGACGAATCGGAAAAGGGGCTTTCGCGATCGGAGAAAGCCCGCTTCAGGCGGCCTCGCCGGCCAGGCTCCTGAGCAGCAGGCGTGCGGCCAGCGGCAGGCTTTCCATGTCGCGCACACCCAGCAGCAGCCAGCGCTGGGCCCAGTCGTCGCTCAAAGGAATCAGCCGCAACTGCATCGAGCGCGCATGCGGCTCGGCGGCGATGCGCGGCAGGATGCCCACCCCCCCGGTGGCCACCACCATGCGGCAGATGGCGTCGAAGCTGCGCACCTGGATACGCAGCCGGATCTCCTTGTCCAGGCGGGCGCTTTCGACCGCCAGGCGATTGGCTAGCGAGGTGGCCGGCGGCAGACCCACGTAGTCGTAGTCCAGCGTGTCGGCAAAGGCCAGCTGCGCCTGGGCGGCCAGCGGATGACGCCGCGGCGTGATCAGCACCAGTTCGTCCAAGCGGTAGGGCACGGTGGTCAGCCCCGGCGCCGGCGTGCGATCGGCAAAAATGCCGAGATCGGCGCGGTTCTCGGCCACGGCGGTGACGATGTCGCCGCTGTTCTGCTCTTCAAGATTGATGCGTACCGCCGGATGCTGCTGCATGAAGGCCGCCAGGTCTTCGGGCAGGAACTGCGTGATGGACGAAGTATTGGCTGCGATACGAACCTGCCCACGCACGCCCTGGGCGAAGTCGGAGAGCACACCCGCCATCTGCTCGACCTCCTGCAGCACGCGTAACGCATGGGCCAGGCAGGCCTGGCCGGCATCGGTCAGCTCGACGCCGGCCGCGTTGCGGTACAGGAGCGGCGTGCCCAGCGCATTCTCCAGGTCGGAAATGCGCTTGCTGGCCGCGCCGACGGCCAGGTGCGATTGGCGAGCTCCGGCGGAGATGCTGCCCTGGCGCGCCACCGCGACGAACAGTGCCAGGGTGACCAGATCGAAACGGGCAGGATTCATGGCATGGAAAGACTGACATAGACGCAGTGCTGAACTATACCCGCAGCCCTTTCTGCCACTTCCCTGGCGCCGGCAGGGCTATCCCGCAGGCGCGCCCGGTTTTGTGAAACACTCGCGCCTGTTTTCTGTTCGTTGCCGCCCCGGCGCACCCTCGCCATGATTCTCTCCCTTTTTGCCCGCCTGTCCGGACTGGCCCTGCTGGTTGCCGCAGGGCAGGCCAGTGCCGCCCCCGCCACGCTGTGCAACACGCATGCAGCGTCCGCGTCTTGCACCACAACGCAACACGGGTCCGAGGTAGCCATGGACGCACCGGCCGGCCAGTTGCTGCACTGGCAGATGGATGGCGGCAGCCATGCCTACGCGATCTCGCTCTTCGGCCCCGATGGCACGCTGCTGCGCTATTGGCCGGGCACCCACAACGGTACGCAGGACCTCACCTGGGTGACGCCGGGCGCCGGCGTCTACCGCCTGCAGGCCCAATTGCAGGATTTCGAAACCGCGCCCGCGCCTCGCTGGACATTGCGACAGCGCACGCCCGTGGCGGCAGTGGCTTCCTGCGGCAACGCCGCCGCCCACGCACCGCTGCAGAGCCCCGCCCTGCAGCAGCTGCGCAAGCAATTGGCGCAGGCGGAGGCGACCCAGGCCGCAGCGCGGGTGAGCGCATTCTGGCAAGACATCCAGGCCCGGGGCACGCCGCTGCTGGAAGCCACCGCCCATCCCGACGAAGTGCTGGTCACGTTCCTCTGGCGTGCCCCGCCCGGCACCGAAGACCAGCCGCATTGCATCACCCTGGACTGGGCGATGCGCTCGGAAAGCGCTGTCGATCTGCAGTCCCTGCCCGGCACCGACCTCTGGCACGCCAGCGTGACGCTGCCGCGCGGCGCAAAACTCAGCTATCAGCTGGTGGTGGATCCGCCATTGCCGCAGGCGCCACCCCATGCCGCCGGCAGCCGCGAACAGCGCATGCAGGGGCGGGCCGTGGCCACTCAACGCGACACCCTCAATCCTCAACGCTGGCACGCGGGCGCGGCCCAGCTCGATGCTGGCGGCCCGGCCGCGCTGCATGCCCAGCGCTCCGTGCTGGAGATCCCGCGGGAAGGCGAACTGCGCAACGTGGCCCGGGATCTGCCCTCGCAGGGACTCACCGAAGGCACGCTGCATCATGTGCGTTTTCGCAGCGCGCTGATGCAGGACGAGCGCAGCCTGAGCCTCTACCTGCCCAAGGGAAGCCAGGCGGCCGGCAGCCTGCCGCTGCTGGTGCTGTTTGACCGCGAACCGTATCTGGCGCGTACCCGCATCGACGCCCAGCTCGATCAATGGATCCGGCAACAGCGCCTGCCACCCATGGCCATGCTGCTGGTGTCCAACCCCAGCCGCGCGGCGCGGGGACAGGAGCTGCCCCCCGACCATCCTGCCTTCGGCCACATGCTGACCACCGAACTGTTGCCCTGGATACGCCAGCGCTATCCGCAACTCACGCAGCAGGCAGCGCAGACCGTCGTGGCCGGCTCCAGCTACGGCGGCCTGGCGGCCGGCTGGCTGGGATGGTCGCATCCCGAGGTGTTCGGCAAGGTGCTGTCGCTGTCGGGATCGTATTGGTGGGGGCCGTCAGACGGCGCCGCGCGCTGGGCCGAACGCGACTGGGTGATCGGCCAGATCGCCCAGGGGCCGCTCAAGCCGGTGCACTGGTTTCTGAGCTATGGTTTGCTGGAACGCGGCGTGCAGGGCACCGGCGGCATCGTCGACAACAACCGCCATCTGCGCAATGTGCTGCAGGCCAAGGGCTATCCGGTCGCCACGCATGAATATGGTGGCGGCCATGATTACTATGTCTGGGGCGATGAGATCCTGCTCGGCCTGCAGACCCTGCTGGAAACCGGCCCGCGCTGATCACGGCGCTTCTTTTTCAAGCGGGCGATGTCATATCGCCCGCCGCACTCGACGAGACCAAGCATGATAGATGGACTGATAGCAGGAAGAATCTACGGATCTCCCAAAACCGGCGTCGGCAAGAACGGCAGCGCCTACGTCACCGCCAAAGTGAAGGCCAGCGGCGCCGACGGCCATCCCGTGCTGGTCAATGTGATCACCTTTTCGGAAAGCGCAGGCCAGGCCCTGATGACGCTGAGCGACGGCGAAAGCGTCGCCCTGTCCGGCTCGCTGACCGCCAAGGTCTGGACCGATCGGGAAGGGGTCGTGCGCCCCGCCCTGGACATGCAGGCCCACGCCGTCCTGACCGCGACGCCGCCGGCCGCACGCTGAGGCCGCGTCGCGATTCTCCCGGCTTGAGGCAGATCGAAATATCTTCCAATAACACTGGATATATAAACAGTGTTTTGGTAAATTTCGCCTCATTACCGACCCGGGAGATTCCCATGCATGCCAATCGCACCACCCAGTATGTCGTCGTCCCCTATCGCGTGGCCAATGGCGGCCTGATCGCCGGGCAGGTCCGGCAGGCCTCCACCGATATCGGCGCCATCAACCTGGCCCAGGCCATGGCCGACAAGGCCGCCGGCATCGCCGCCTACGAAGTCATCATCGACACCGAAACCGGCGAAATGGACGCGCCCTGCATCTTGTGGAAATGTGGCGACGTCCCCGAGCTGGACTGAAGATCCGCTGCCGGCTCAGCCGGCGGCCTGGCCGTAAGCACGATCCAGAAAATCCACCGCGGAGCCAGCCCGCTTCATGGCCTCCCATTGTTGCGGGCTCGGTGTCGGCAACTGAAAGGGCTGCGCGATGCGGCCATACCAGCCGGGGTTCTGCAGCCGTGCCACCAGATCCATCGGGGCCGAATCAAAATACATGCGCTCGGGATCCTGCACGGCGGCATCCATGATGTGGGCGCCCAGCACCTCGGCCACGATCAAGCTGCGCACACCATCGATATCATGGATGTCGCGCACCCGGCATTCATACGCCGCGGGGCTGTCCTGCACGCGCGGTGGCGCCACCTGTCGCGATCCGGCAAGGCGCAATCGGGCCTCGTCTGCCTCATCGACCTGCGGGCCGAAATCAATCGCCGTGGCCGCCATCCGGTGCAGCAAGGGCCCGGACACCAGATTGACCACGAACTCGCGTGTTTGCACGATGTTTCGCACCGTGTCCTTGGGCTGTCCGGCACGGGTGCCGATGCAGGCGCACAGCAAAGGCGGGTTGCCCGAAATCACATTGAAGAACGAAAACGGCGCGGCATTCACCCGACCGTCGGCGTCCTGAGACGTGATCCAGGCGATAGGCCGGGGCAGCACGGTGGAATGCATGATCTTGCTGCGCTGTTCACCGCTCAGTTCAGCCATCGAAAAATACATGGTGTTCTCCTCAATATTTCATCATCGGATCGCTGGCGCACCGCGTTTTCGCATGCGCCGGCAGAAAGCAACGGGTCTGCCGGACGGCTCTGCAGCCAGGCAAATCCTCTACAATTCGAGGCCTCGAGGAGGAGCATGAGTTGACCAAGGAAAACCGTCGTCGGGACAGAATCTTTCTGGCCGCAGAGTCCCTGTTTGCCTTGCATGGCTTCAATGGCGTCTCCATCCGGGACATCTCCAAAAAAGCCGAGGTCAACTCGGCGTTGGTGCAGTACTACTTCAGCTCCAAGGAGTCGCTGTACCGCGCCATCTTCGAGCAGCGCTACCGCTCGGTAACCGATGAACGCCTGGCCGAGATCGAGCGGGTCCGCCCCGAGCGCAACAAGAAAAAATGGCTTCATGCCCTGGTGCGCGTCTGGGTCTTCCCTTCGCTGCTGCTGACCCGCAAGCGCGGCGGCGCACGCTTCATCCAGTTGCTGGCACGCGAGTACTACGATCCGGAAAGCGAACAGCGCGGCATCATCAAGGCGTACTTCGACCCTTCTGCCCAGGTGTTTACCGGCAAGCTGCGCGAGCTGTTTCCGCAAGCCTCGGCTGCCGATATCGCCTATGCCTACCAGTCCATGATCACCCTGCTGCTGACGCTGGGCCTGGGCGGACGGCAGGCCAACCGCCTGGCCGAGGGCGAGCCGCCAAAGACGCTGGAGCAGCGCGCCGCCTTCATCGTGGATTTCGCGGCCTCCGGCATGTACGCGCTGCTGTCGGTGCCGGCCCAGCACGTTCCCTCACCCTGAGCAGGTGTCCAGGGCCCGGCAGATGCGCCCTTCCACCTCGCTCAAGGCCTTGAGCGCCAACGGATTGGCAAAAGGCAGCAATTGCATCATGACCAGGGCCGCCGCCTGGCGTTCGGGGTCGATCCAGAAATAGGTGTTGGCGGCACCGGCCCAGCCCACGCTCCCCGCCGAACGCATGCCCTTGGCGCCCTGCAGATTGACCAGGCCGCCCAACGCCCAGCCGCTCTCCTGGCCCGGGTACGGATCCACATCGGCGGAAACCGCCGGCATGGCACTGTGCATGACACCGACGTGCCGACCCCTGACCTGAGGACGCAGCAACAGGGCAACACTGTCGGCATGCAGGATCCGTTTTCCGTCCAGCGCCCCCTGTCCCAGCAAGGCCCTCAACAGACGGCTGAAATCGGCTTCGCTGCCGTACAGCCCCGCGCCGCCCATGCAGGTCTCGGGCGGCGTGAAGCTGCGTTCGATCACCTTGCGCTGCCCGTCGGCATCCAGGGCAAGCAGATCGACCATCCTGGCCTGCATGGACGCGCTGACCTGGAAGGCCGTGTCGTACATGCCCAGCGGTTGGAAAATGTGGGCCTGGAAGTACTCCTCCAGGCGTTGGCCGCTGATGCGCTCGACCAGTTGGCCGGCCCAATCCAGGCCGATGCTGTAGGCCCAGCCCGTGCCCGGTTCGAACATCAGCGGCAGCCTGAGGGCGGCGATCTTGCCGCTGCCCGGCATGGGGATCCCCTGCTGGCCGATATAGCGCGCCAGATCCGTATTCCAGATGGGATACGACAGACCGGATTGATGCAACATCAACTGTGCCAGCGAGATCGTTCCGTGTGCCACGTGCAGGATCGGCTCCTCACCCCGATAGCCTTTCAGGATCCGGGGTTCGGCCAGCTCGGGCAGCCACTGCGCTACTGGCGCATCCCATTGCACGCGCCCCTGTTCCCAGAGCTGCAGCACGGCAATCGCCGTCACCAGCTTGGTCATGGACGCCAGCCAGTACACCGGTGGCGGGCGCTCCTGCCCGGCATCGCTGCGATACAGCACGCCTTCCTTTGCGGCCACCGTCACTGACAGCGGCGCCCCCCCGACCGCCATCGCGTCCTTGATATACCTGTCCAGATCCATCCAGCGTGCCATGCTTTCCTCACCTTGCCGTATTGCGTCAGCCGGGCAGGCGGTCGGCCTGCCCGGCAGGGGGACTCAGTTGATCAACAGATTGCCGCGATCATCGACCGACAGGCCTGTCTCGCGCGCCTCGGTGATGACCGAGGGATGCCAATCCACCCGGCCGGCATCCGGGCCGCCGACCAGGGCCATCAGCAAGGACTGCGGATCATCATTGGCGCTGCGAAAACCGCGGAACACCCCCGGCGGCACCGCCACCAGATCCCCCTGGTGGAGCAGGATGGAGCGCTCTTGTTCGCCCTCCAGCCAGACCACGCGCCATTCGCCGGCAATGGCAATAAAGATCTCTTCGGTGGGATGACGATGCAACGCGGCCCCGTCATCGCGGCGCACGCCGCGCACGTAGGCAATCGCAAAGCCATGCGCCGGGTTGGACAGCTTGGGAGCCAGTGCCTCGTCCTTGATGTTCTCCGTCACGCCCATGCCGATCACATTGATGATCTCGCGGCGATAGCGCGGAATACGCTGGTCCAGGAAACAGAGATCCGAGCCGGTCTCGCGCGTTGCGCGGAACACGCACTCGTTCTCCATCTCGCCGACCGACACCACTGGAACGGTCTCTCCCACGAATCTTGCATCGATATATGCCATGTCTGCCTCCTCTTTTTTTACACGACTGTGTAAATAAATTATGGAGATTCGCTGGCGGTGTGTCAAGAAGCCGAAAACGACGCCGGCAGACGAAAAAAGCCGGCACACGGGCCGGCCCTTTGCTGCCGCAGGACGATCTATGGCAAGTGCGACGCAACAAAAACAGTGACTGCATAGACCAGCAACCAGCGCGTGTACAGGCCTGCAATGGCCATCGCATCGCCAAGCGGCCCGCCCAGCAACTTGGGCATCTCCAGGGTCAGCAGGGCTGCGTGGGCCGCGACATCGGTCGTCAACAGTGCCTGGCAGGCCGCCCCGACGAAGTAGCAGGCCACATGCGGCAGCGGGTGGTGGCACAGCCGGAACCGATCAGGGCAATGGCCGCTACGGCCCAACCCGATTGGGCCGGCTTCAGCCCCTGCCACCCATGCCTGCGCCTTCGACCTGCCCGCGGCACGGGCGCATTGGCTGGTGTTATCGGTGGCCTGCCACTGTGTGGCCGTGGCCGACACCGTTCTGCCCTTGAACCCGCACGCCTCGATCTCCTGTGAACGCCCGGAGACTTATGCCCTGCGCGTACATGGCCTGTTCACCTTGAACGCGCGCGCCATGGTCGTGGGAGCCCTGGCCACGATGGATGAGGTGACACCCCCCTAGCGCGGCCGGCACGGTCAGGCGCGCAACGGGGTTTTCAAAAATACGTGGCTACGCCTTGCCGCAGATCAAGCCTTGCCCGGATCCCGGGTGAGCTTTCGCACCAGACGGCATACCGTGAAAGTCAGATCACGGAGAGGACCATGCCACGAACCCCTATCCCGACGCGTACCTGCCAATCGGCCCTGATGGTGATCAGCCTCAGTCTCTTCGTTCCATCGCTGGCCGAATCATTTCACACCCGTCTGGACGGCACGCTGGCCTGGGCCTGCTGTGCCGCCCCGGTACGCACGCTCGCCCTGCCTGCCGCGGTCCCGGCCGATGCCTCCCGGCAGGTTCCCCTACAGGCGGGCGCGCAGAGCTTGACGCTGCAGACCCGTCAGCGCGTCGATGAGATCCGCCAGGGGGACCGGCTCATCGGTTTGTTGCTGAGCACGGAATATCACTGAGGCGACGCGCGCTGCCATCAGGAGCCGAACAACGGCGACGCCTGAATGCGCTCCAGCATGGTGCGCACGGCAGCGGTCAACGGCCGGTTGACCCGGACCATCAAACGCGTCTGGGCCGCCTCGAAGATGGGATTGGTGCTGCGCAGCGCCACCAGTTCGCCGCGCGCCACCTCCTTGACCACCGAATTGGCCGACGTGAAGGTCAGGCCCAGGCGCGACTCGACATAGCGTTTAAGAGTCAGCACCGAGTTGGCCACGAAGGCCGGTTCAAAAACCAGGTTTTCCGACAGCGCTGCCGTCTCGATCAGCTGGCGCAGGCCGAAACCCGGCTCCATCAGCGCCAGCGGGTAGCGCGCCACCTCCTTGAGTGACAGACGCTTGCGTTGCTGCGCCAGCGGGTGGTCCGGCCAGGCGATCACGCACAAGGGGTGGTTGCGTGTCTCGATGACCCGCAGGGCGGGTGCGGCCGCAGCGCCGAACACCACGCCGATGTGCGCATCGTCATGCACCACCGCACGCACGGCCTCCGAAGCGCCGGCCGTGCGCAGGCTGACCCGCACGCCAGGATGCTCCCGGCAGAAGGCATCGACGACACCGCTCATCAACAGATCGACAAAACCCTCGCTGGTGACGATCTGGATATCGCCGCGCTGCAGACCGTTGACCTCGTCCAGGCGCGCGCGCAGCGCCTGTTCACTGGCCTGCCGGTCGCGGCAATGCTCCATCACGATGGCAGCGATGTCGGTGGGCACGATGCCGCGCCCCTTGCGTTCCAGCAGGGTCACCCCGAGCTCTTTCTCCAGCAACTGGATCTGGCGGCTGACGATGGAGGGTTCCACGCCCAGCCGCTCGGCGGCCCCGCGCACCGAACCGGCCGTCACCGCCTCGAAGAAGTACTGCAGGCGCTTGGCATTCAAACCGGCCAACATCTCTGTCCCCTGATTATTTCTACGATTTTTGATATCCGTTGCTAAAAAGGCAACAAAATATCTGCCAGCTTACATTGATTCCCCCTCGCCGGATTGCGAATAATGCGCCTGCCTTCAATCTGCTCGGTTGCGCTGGCATGGCTGGCTGCCACCCGCTGCAATGCGAGACCACGATTTCTTTTCGAGCCTGACTGTATGAAACCTATCGCTTCGATCCTGGCCGCCGCAACCTTGGGCGCCGTCTGTCACCAGGCCGCCCTGGCCGCGCCGCAGGACTCCTATCCCGACAAGCCGGTCAAGGTCGTGGTCGGCTATGCGCCGGGCGGCTCATCCGACACCGTGGCGCGCCTGATCGCCGGACGCCTGTCCGAAAAGCTGGGCCAGACCTTCGTGGTTGAGAACCGCCCCGGCGCGGCGAGCAACATCGCCGCCACCAGCGTGGCCCGTTCGCCGGCCGATGGCTACACCCTGCTGCTGGGCTCGAACGCCAGCACCATCAACATGTCGCTCTACAAGGATCTGCCGTTCGACTTCCAGAAGGATTTCGAGCCGGTGGCCTTGCTGACGCGCTTTCCCAACATCATGGT
This sequence comes from Pseudomonadota bacterium, assembly GCA_023386765.1. Classification (GTDB taxonomy): domain Bacteria; phylum Pseudomonadota; class Gammaproteobacteria; order Burkholderiales; family Burkholderiaceae_B; genus Bordetella. The sequence goes on from JAEWJD010000365.1 coordinate 17,244, forward strand.
GGTGAATCCCTCGGTACCGGCCACGACCATCGACGAATTCGTCGCCTACGCCAAGGGCAATCCACAAGGCATCTTCTTTGCCTCGTCGGGCGCAGGATCCTCCACCCGCCTGTCGGCCGAACTGTTCAAGATGATGACTGGCGCGCCGATGGAGCACGTGCAGTACAAAGGCAGCGCCCCCGCCCTGACCGACCTGATGGCGGGCCGCGTGCAGGTGATGTTCGACACTGCCCCGTCGGTCATGCCCCTGATCCAGGGCGGCAAGCTGCGCGCCCTGGGCGTGACCAGCGCCGAGCGTCAATCGTATGCCCCCGCCATCCCCACCGTCGAGGAAGGCGGCGTCAAGGATTACGAAGTGACCTCCTGGTACGGTCTGTTCGCCCCGGCCGGCACCCCGGCCGGCATCGTCGAGAAGCTCAACCAGGAGGTCAACGCCATCCTCGAAGAGCCCGACACCAAGGAAAAACTGGCCGGCATGGTGGCCACGCCGGGCGGTGGCAGCATCGAGGACGTGCGGCAGCATGTCGCCTCGGAAGTGAGCAAGTGGGCCGAGGTGGTCAAGGCCTCCGGCGCCACGGTCGACTGAGGATCCCCGGCGATGCGTGTATTCACCGGTTCGCTGGCCACGGAGACCAATACTTTCGCGCCGCTGCCCACTTCGCTGGAAGCGTTCGTCGACCGGGGCTACTACCCGGCCGGCACCCATCCCGCGGACATGACGATCTTCAGCGGCCCCTTGTGGGCGGCGCGCCTGCGCGCCGCCGAACACGGGTGGACCGTGATCGAAGGCATGGCGGCAGGCGCCCAACCCGGCGGCCCGACCACACGCCAGGCCTACGAGGCCCTGCGCGACGAGTTGCTGCACGATCTGCGCCAGGCTCTGCCGGTGGACATGGTGGTACTGGGGCTGCATGGCGCCATGGTCGCCGATGGCTACGAGGACTGCGAGGGCGACCTGCTGGCGCGGGTGCGCGAATTGGTCGGCCCCGGCGTCGTCGTGGGTGCCGAGCTGGACCTGCACTGTCATCTGTCGCCAGCCATGCTGGCCCATGCCGACATGCTGGTGGCCTACAAGGAATACCCCCACACCGACATCCGCGAGCGTGCGCTGGAGCTGGTCGACTTCTGCGCCGCCCAGGTGCAAAAGCGCATTGCGCCGGTGGCCGGCATGGCCGACTGCGGCATGGTGCTCACCCTGCGCAGCAACGACCCGCTGGCCCGGCGCTACATTGACCGCCTGATCGGCCTGGAAGGCCGCGACGGCATCCTGTCGGTGTCGCTGATCCACGGTTTCCCCTGGGGCGATGTCCCGGATATGGGTACCAAGCTGCTTGTCTATGCCGATGGCTGCGCCGCGCGCGCGCAGGCGCTGGCCGAGCAGCTGGCCGCCGAGCTGGTGGCGCTGCGCGAGGCGCTCAACCCGCCCTACCCTGATATCGATGCTGCCATCGATCAGGCACTGGCCGCCACGGGGGGGCCGGCCCTGATCGCCGATGCCGCGGACAATCCGGGTGGCGGCGGCGCGGGCGACGCCACCTTCATTCTGCAACGCCTGCGCGAGCGCAGCGTCCGCAACGTGGCGCTGGGTCCGTTGTGGGATCCGGTGGCCGTGCGTATCGCGTTCAGCGCGGGCGTGGGTGCCTGCCTGCCGCTGCGTATCGGCGGCAAGGTCGGCCCGATGTCGGGCCAGCCCCTGGACCTGGACTGCACCGTCAAGGCCCTGATGCCCGATATGGTGATGACCGGGCTATCCGGTTCGCCAGCCCCGGTGGGCCATGCGGCGCTGGTCGAGGCCGATGGCATCGAGATCGTCCTGATCAGCCTGCGGGCGCAGGCCATGCATACCGACGTTTTCACCCAACTGGGCTGCCGCCTGCAGGACAAGGCATTGATCGTGGTGAAATCGGCGCAGCATTTCCATGCGGCCTTCGCGCCGCTGGCCTCGCAGGTTATCTATGCCGATGCGCCGGGCTCGGCTGCGCTTGGCTTGCAAGGCCTGCCCTACCAGCGTATCCAACGGCCCAAGTGGCCGATCGACGCCTGAGCGCAGGCCCTGCACCGGCCCGTCCCGCCAGCGGGACGGGCCGCCGGCCGCATCAACCGCGATGCAGCACCGTACGCCCGCGCGACTGGCCCGCCGCCAGCGCGTCAAGCGTGGAGATCAATTGCTCCAGCGTGAACTCGCGCTGATCGATGGGCGGCTTGGGCAGGCGGCCTTCGCGCGCCAGGTCCATCACCGCCTTCAGATCATCCAGCCGGCCCACGTAGCTGCCGATCACGCGCTTTTGCTGCAGTGCCAGGCCGACCGTGCTGATGGTGAACTCACCACCGAACAAGCCCACCTGTACCATCACGCCCCCCTTGGCGAGCAGGCCGAAGGCCAGCTGCGCGGTCGAACCGGCATTGACGAAGTCCAGCACGGCAGCAGCGGGCTCGCCGCTGGCCTTGATGACATCTTCGGCGCGCGTGTCGTCGCCCGTCACGACGGTGTGGCGGGCGCCCATTTCACGGGCGGCCTTGAAGTTGGTGTCGCTGCGGTCGATCACGCAGATATTGCGATGCCCCAGCGCAGCCAGCGAAGCCACGGCCATCAGGCCCACGCCGCCGGCGCCGATCACCACCACGCTTTGCTCCGGCTCCAGCGGCTGCGCCTGACGCACCGCCGCGTAGGCCGTCACGCCCGAGCAGGCCAGGGTCGCGCCCCAGGCCGGATCCAGGTCACCCAACGGCACGCAATAACGTGCATTGGGCACCACGACCTGTTCGGCATAGCCGCCATGGCGGGCCACGCCCAGCGCCTGCGCGCTCACCGGGCATTTGTTCTCGTCGCCCGCACGGCAGGTCGGGCACTTGCCGCAACCCAGCCAGGGAAACACCACCACACGGTCGCCCACGGCCAGGCCGGTGACGTCCGGACCGATGGCGCTCACCACCCCGGCGATTTCGTGGCCCATGACAATGGGGTACTTCAGGCCACGGTCGACCAGACGCATGAAGCCGGCCGACCCCATGTGATAGCCCCCTTCGCGCAGGTGGGTATCGGTGTGGCAAACGCCGCAGTGGCTCACGTCGACGATCACCGTCTCGCCTTGCGGTGCCTGCACGGCCAGGTCGATCGGGGTGATGTCAGCGCTTTCAGGAGATTCAAGGGCAAAGGCTTTCATAACAATCCTTAGTGAAAGGTCCAGACAAGCCCTGCGCGCCAGGGCGCAGGGCACGTGCGTGATGACAGGCGGATCACTGGCCCGGCAGGGGCTTGCCGCCGGTCTCCCGGTAGACGAACGCAGCCGCCAGGAACGACAGCAGCGCGGCCAGCATCACGAAGAAGGCAGGCGCCTCGGCAATGCCGGTCGCACCGATCAGCCATTGCGAGGCATAGGGTGCGGGACCGCCCGCGATGATGGACGAGATGTTGTAGCCCAGCGCCACACCGCTCACGCGCAGGGCCGGATTGAAGAGTTCGGTATAGGCCGCCAGCAGCACGCCCAGGTAGGCCGCTTCGATCAGGCCGAAGACGATGTGACCGAACATGGCATAGGCAAAACCATGCTTCATCAACAGGAACAGCGGCCAGGCAAGAATGACCAGCGCGGCCGTCGAGCCCAGGAAGACCGGCTTGCGGCCCACCTTGTCAGACAATTTCCCCCAGAGCGGAATGGTCACCCCGGTCACGACCAGCGCCACGACGGTCGACCACGAGGCCTGGGCGGCCGTCATGATGCCCTGTGTCTGGAAGTACGTACTGAGGTAGGTGAAGACGATGTAATAGGCGGCAAACGAACCCAGGTTCATCGTGGTGACGAGGAACACTTCGCGCGGCTGCTGGCGGAAGGCCTGCATGATGGGCGAACGTTCGACCGAGTGGCTCGACTGGGCCTTCTCGAACTCGGGCGACTCTTCAAGCTGGCGACGCAACAAGAGCGCGGCGATCCCCATGGGGATGGACAGCAGGAACGGCACGCGCCAGCCCCAGGACAGCATCTGGCTGTCGTCCAGCAAGCTGTAGGTCGATCCCACCACCAACGCCGCCAGACCCGTACCGATGACCAGGCCCAGGTTGATGAAGCTCACGTCAAAACCGCGGCGATGCACATCGGAGGCTTCCGAGGCATACGTGGCCGCACTGGCCATTTCCCCGCCAGCCGCCACGCCCTGCATCGCGCGCAGGAAAACCAGCAGCAAGGGAGCCAGCAAGCCCACCGAGGCATAGACCGGCAGGAAACCGATCAGCGAGCTGGTGACCGCCATGCCGACGACCGAAATCGTCAGCGCCGGACGGCGGCCATAACGGTCAGCCACGTGGCCAAACAGCACGCCACCCAAGGGGCGGAACAGGAATGACACCCCAAACACCGCCAGGGCCGACAACAGCGCAATCCCCTGCTGGTCGGCGGCGAAAAACAGCTTCGCGATGGTCAGCGCCAGGAAGGCATAGGCCATGTAGTCGTACCACTCGATGACGGTACCGACCACGGAGGCCACGATAGTCATCTTGCGTCTTGCGATATCTTTTTGCTGCGTACTGCTCATGACAGTCTCCGACATACAACTCCCCCAGTCCTTCAAATTCTCGATTGATCGAAATTGATGTGTCGTGGCGCCGCACTGCGTTTTTCCGGGTAATAGAAAACCTTTCCTGGAAACAGATTCGTGCGCCACAAAAAAATCTGCCGGCCTGCAAATGGCGGCCGGCTTGAGATCATTTTTTTATGAAAATAACCCGGCATGGCCAGGCCTTATTTTTCTTAACACCCCCACTCGCGGTTGCTTCGCAAAAAAACCGACATTAATTATGTATTTGGTATTTTGATGCGTCAACTCGCTTTCATAGCGGAATCGCTTTGCAATAATTACATTAATGATGGCATCTTTTTTCCTGGCACAGGAAAAAGAAATCCTCATTGAAAACAACAAGATAAGAAAAAAACAACGGAAAGCCGGATTTCTTTTTCCTTTCGCATTGATGGCGTGCCTGAAAGCATTAATAACAGGCGCATCGCCATGCAATTAATAGGTTTCAGAAAAACCGGAAATATCCTCTGATTGATACCCAAATATTTAGACAGCGATATTTTAAATATCGGTAACGCAGGAAAATCCCGGCCCAGCCCGGGGGAATCCTCGGCTTTTGCCCGGAAACCGGCAAAAAAAAAGCCGCGAAATCGCGGCATGGGGATGGCGGGCCTCAATCCTCGTCGTCGTCGAGGTGGAATTTGTGCATGATGCGATGCGCCAGCGGTGCCAATATCAGGCCCAGGGTGGCGACGAAAAGCAGGCTCACCAGCAGGCCATACAGGGCAAAGAACAGCTTGCCCCCGACCGATGCCGGCAACATGAAAGGCCCCAGCCCGCTGATGATAAGGGCGGTATTCAATGCCGCATCGTGCCAGCTGATGTCCTCCAGCCAGAGATGGGCCAGCACGCCTATCCCCACCACCACCGCAATCAGCGCCACGGCCCACAACAGATGCAGCACCATGCGCCACAGGAAATGCCGCCTGGGAAGCAGCGGCTGCGTTTTGGATTCATACATTGGAAAGCCCCTACGATCAGACTCGACTGACCGCATTATGCCGAGGACTCGGCAGGTTTACATATTGACGCGCCTTCGCTGCCGCCCGCCCGCAGCCTCGCGGCATAATCGGCCCGGTTTTCAGCCGGGAGCCTGCGGGAAAATCGTGCAATGCACCGGCTTCATCGTTCGCATCAGTTTGGAGGATTTTGTTTTGCGCAACCCCATCAAAGCCGTGATTCTGGGTGGCCTGGTCGCAGCGTTGGCCGCTTGCGGCAGCGCCAAGGACGCCAGCAAGGGTAATTTCAGCAAGGCGATCCAGGCTTACCTGGACACCCAGAACGGCCTGTGCGCCGCACTGCCCGCCAAGGGCCTGCCTTTTACCCTGGCGGACCAGGACATGCTCAGCCAGCAAGGCAAGCAGCGCGCCGACGCACTGGTCGAGGCAGGCCTGTTGAGCAAGCGTGACGTGGAGGTGCAGGCCATGTTCGGTAACCGTATGCTACCCGGCGCGGAATATTCGATCACCGATGAGGGCAAGAAATACCTGGTGGCCGGTGGCGCCAGCACCATGATGCGCCAGGATGCGTTCTGCACCGGAAAATATGCCATGGCCGAGGTACAGAACTTCACCGAACCCAGCGACATGATGGGCGTGAAGGTCTCTCGCGTGAATTTCCTCTACAAACTGGACGGCGCCGCCAGCTGGGCCAAATCGGCCGGCCTGCAGCAGGCCTACCCGGCGTTTGCCAAGCAGACCAAGGGGGATATCGAAGGCAAGGCCGCCCTCATCCTGACCAATGACGGCTGGGTGCACGAGCGCCTTTTCAAGCGCTGACCGCCTCCTGCCCCGACCCAGCCCTCCCCGGAGGGCTTTTTCATGCCCGCCCCCTTCAGGCGCAGATCACCTCCACCCCCTGGGCCCGGATCGCCGCCACGATGGCGGGGTCGGCCGCGGCATCGGTGACCAGCCGCTGACCGGCACGCCAGGCACCAACGCGAAAGCTCGCATAGGCCTTGAACTTGGTATGGTCGGCCAGGATGGTGCAGCGGCTGGCCGAGGCGATGAAGGCCCGGTTCATGGCGGCATCCTCGCTGTCACGCATGAAGATGCCGGCCGCCGACACCGCATGCACACCCAGGAACGCTTCGCGGATCTGAATGCCCGCCAGCACGTCATTGTCAGCCCGCTCGATCGTGGCCTGCTTGCGGCTGTCCAGCCTGCCGGCCAGCACATACACATGGGCCAGCTGGCTCTGGCCGGCCGCCGCCGCCACCGTCAGCCCGTTGGTGATGACATGCAGGTCCTGGTGGCCACGCAGGGCCTGCGCCAGCGCATGCGCGGTGGTGCCGGCATTGATCAGGATGCTGTCGCCATCGCTGATGTACTGGGCCGCGCAGTCGGCGATGGCGGCTTTTTCGGCCGACTGCTGATGATCGCGCTCGGCGTAGCTGTACATCTCATACCGCGCATTGCCTTCGGCCAGCACCTCGTGCACCGCCACGGCCCCGCCGTGGGTGCGCGCCAGCAGGCCTTTCTCGCCCAGTTCGAGCAGATCGCGGCGGATGGTGATGGGTGAGGTCGAGAACGCCTGCGCCAGCTCGCGCACGGTGACGGCGTTGGTTTCCTGCATGCGGGCGAGGATGCGGTGCTGACGTTCGGCTTTGAGCATATCTGATCGGAATGAACGGAAAACGCGCAGCTTACCACCGGTACAACGCAGAATTTTGACAATCCCTGTCGAGCGATAGTGATCGATTTAGGTCGAATATGTTCACCGTATCGTCACATTCGATCAATAGAGTGGCGGTCATGATGCACCACACCGCTTATTCCACGATCATTTTTGATCTCGATGGCACGCTGCTGGACACCTGGCCCGGCCTGCTGCAGACCGTCCGAGATGCAGCGCCCGCACAGGCCCGCCTGGACACGGCTGCGCTGCGGCGCGCCCTGAGCCTCGGGATCGCCCCCATGTTCGAGCATGCCGCCGCGCAGCTCGCCCTGAGCGCGCCGGCGGCCGCCGATTTCATCGC
>JAEWJD010000102.1 GCA_023386765.1 Pseudomonadota bacterium
ATATGGAACTGACCGTGCGCGGCGCGACCGGCAAGGTCTCGCCGGTGCTGCGCAAGGCTTCCGATATGTCGGGCGGCTTCATCGCCAGTTGCCGCAATCCCATCCGCGCCTCGTATGTGCGCCAGCACGCCGCGCTGGGTGGCATCAGCATGGCATTGGCGCTGGGCGAAGCCATCCTGGCGGCCCAGCCCCGGGGGGGCGCCGCCGTCATCGACGCCATCTGCCGTGAACTCAAGGGCGAGATCATCGGCTCGGGCAAGGTGCGTTTGAACACGCTCAAGTACACCGAGGAAGCCTTCGACATCGGCACGGTGGAAATTGGCGAAGGCGCCGGCAAACGCGTGCTGCATGTCATGAACGAGCACATGGCCGTCACCGACGCCCATGGCGAGCGCATTGCCTGCTACCCGGATGTGATCACCACCCTGGACGCCGATGGCAAGCCCGTGAGCGCCGGCCAGCTGCGTGACGGCCTGGAGGTCAGCATCCTGCATGTGCACAAGCGCCACATCCCGTTGTCGTCCAGCGTCACCGACCCTTCGGTCTATCCCATCGTCGAGCGCGCGCTCGGCATGAATTTCACTGATTACGCATTGGCTCGTTGAGGTACTCCGAAGTGAAACGCGAATTCAAGATCCCCGGCGGCTCGACGCTGCGCTGCAAGGGCTGGCGCCAGGAAGCTTTGCTGCGCCTGCTGGAAAACGTACTGGCCGTGGGCGAAGACCCCGACAATCTGGTGGTCTACGCCGCCCTGGGGCGCGCCGCGCGCGACTGGCCCTCGCATGACGCGATGGTCAAGGCCCTGATGGAACTGGAGGAAGACCAGACCCTGATCGTGCAGTCGGGCAAGCCCATCGGTGTGCTGCGCACCCACAAGGATGCGCCCATCGTCATCATGGCCAACTGCAATATGGTGGGCCAGTGGGCGCGGGCCGAGAACTTCTACCGCTGGGAGCAGGAAAACCTGATCTGCTGGGGCGGCCTGACCGCGGGCGACTGGCAATACATCGGGTCGCAGGGCGTGATCCAGGGCACCTATGAAATCTTCTCGCGCATCGCCGAGCGCCATTTCGACAATGACCTGCACGGCCGCTTCATCCTGACTGCCGGCATGGGCGGCATGGGCGGCGCCCAACCGCTGGCCGGCCGCATGGCCAATGCCGCCATCCTGACCGTCGAGATCAATCCCGAGCGCATCGAAAAGCGCCTGAAGGCCGGTTATCTGGAAAAGCGCGCTGACACGCTGGATGAGGCCCTGGCCATGATCCGCGAGGCCCAGGCGCGTCGCGAACCGGTGTCGGTCGGCCTGCTGGGCAACGCGGCCGAGATCTTCCCGGAGATCCTGGCGCGCGGCATCGTGCCCGATATCGTCACCGACCAGACTTCCGCGCATGATCTGGTGTACGGCTACATTCCGGCAGGCTACACCCTGGCCGAAGTGGCCGAGCTGCGCAAGACCGACGTGCCCCGCCTGATGGACGCCAGCCGTGCCTCGATCGTGCGTCACGTGACGGCCATGCTGGGCTTCCAGGACCGTGGCGCCATCGTCTTTGACAACGGCAACCTGATCCGCACGCATGCGCGCGATGGCGGCGTCGAGCGTGCCTTCGATATCCCCGTTTTCACAGAGGCCTTCCTGCGTCCGCTGTTTGCGCGGGCCATCGGGCCGTTCCGCTGGATCGCCTTGTCCAATGATCCGGACGACATCCGCAAGATCGACGACGTGCTGCTGGAACGCTTTCCTGACAACGCCATCGTCACCAACTGGGTGCGCCTGGCGCGCAAGGAAGTGCCCTTCGAGGGGCTGCCGGCGCGCATCGCCTGGCTGGGCCACGGCGAACGCACCGAGTTGGCGCTGGCGGTCAACCAGATGGTGCGCGACGGCGTGCTGTCGGGCCCCATTGCATTTACGCGCGACCACCTGGACGCCGGCGCGATGGCGCATCCCAACATCATGACCGAGAACATGCGTGACGGCTCCGATGCCATCGCCGACTGGCCTTTGCTCAACGCCATGATCAATTGCGCCTCCAGCGCCGATCTGGTGGCGATCCACTCCGGTGGCGGCGGTTACAGCGGTTATATGACCAGCGCCGGCGTGACAGTGGTGGCTGATGGCACCGAAGGGGCCGAGCGCCGCCTGTCGCTGTCGATGACCAACGATACCGCCAGCGGCGTGCTGCGCTATGCCGATGCCGGCTACGAGGAAGCGCTCGACGAAGTGCGCCTGAAGTTGATCGGCCGCATCGACACCGCCGCTTTCGGCGCCTGAGCAGGACGCGACAGCGGACAAGACCATGAATCAAGACATGCTGGCGGGTGTGCGCGTTCTGGACTTCACCCGGGTGCTGGCAGGGCCGTATTGCACGGCCATGCTGGCGGACCTGGGAGCCGAAGTCATCAAGATCGAGCCGCCGCACGGGGACGACCAGCGCCATATGGGCCGGATGGTGCAGGGCGAGAGCACCAACTTCGTGCTCAACAACCGGGGCAAGAAAAGCCTGCGCCTGGATCTTAAACAGGAGGCCGGCCAGCGCATCGCGCGCGAGCTGGCTGCGCAGTGCGAGGTGGTCATCGAGAACTTCAAGCCGGGCGTGGCCGACAAACTGGGCATCGGCTATGCCCGCCTGTCGGCGCAGACGCCGGGCCTGGTGTATTGCAGCATTTCGGGTTTCGGCCAGAGCGGTCCGAATGCGGACCGGCCGTCGTACGACGTGGTGGCTCAGGCCATGAGCGGCATCATGAGCCTGACCGGTGAGCCGGATGGCGCGCCCACCCTGATCGGCGAATCCATCGGCGACATCTGCGCCGGTATGTTCGCCGCCTGGGGCGTGATGGCGGCCTTGTTTCAACGCGAGCGTACCGGCCAGGGCCGTCACGTTGACGTGGCGATGTTCGATGCCTTGCTGGCCATGCAGCCGACCGCCATGGCGCAGTACCTGTTTGGTGGCGCCGCGCCGCGCCGCGTGGGCAACCGTCACCCGCTGAGTTCGCCTTTCGGGGCGTACGCCGCTGCCGATGGGCATCTGGTGATCGCGGCAGCCAACGACAAGCTGTTCCGGGCCGTGGCCGAAACCATTGGCCACCCCGGGCTGGCCGGTGATGCGCGCTTTGCCAGCGATGGCCTGCGCAGCCGCCACGACGCGCAGCTGCGCGACTACATCGAGGGTTGGAGTCGCCAGCGCAGCGTGGCCGAGGCCGTGGACGCGATGAGCCGCGCCGGGGTGCCGGCCGCGCCCATCCTGGACACGGCGCAGGCCGCCGACAGCGAGCAGGCGCAGGTGCGCCAGCTGCTGGCGCGCGCCACGCATCCGGTGCTGGGCGAGACGGCGCTCATGGAGCAGCCCGTGCATTTTTCCGGGGTGCAACGCGGGCGTGTGCGCACGGCACCGGCCCTGGGGCAGCACAGCGAGCAGGTACTCGCTGCGCTGCTGGGCCTGGATGAGGCCGCCATCGCGGCGCTGCGCGCTGATGGCGTGATCTGAGGAGTAGGCAATGGACATGCGATTTACCCCGGAAGAGGAAGCCTTCCGGATCGAGGTGCGCGAATTCATCGCGGCCAACCTGCCGGCCGACATCCGGCGCAAGGTGTCGCTGGGGCTGCGGCTGGAGCGCGAAGACTTCGCGCGCTGGCAGGACATCCTGGCGCGGCGCGGCTGGTATGCCGTGAACTGGCCTCAGGAGTACGGCGGCCCGGGATGGAGCCCGGTGCAGAAGTATCTCTTCATGCAGGAGTACGGCGCGCAACCCTGTCCGCCGCTGGTGCAGTTCGGCGTGAACATGGTCGGCCCGGTGATCTACACCTATGGCAGCCCGGCGCAGAAGGAACGTTTTCTGCCGCGCATCCTGAACAACCAGGATTGGTGGTGCCAGGGCTATTCAGAGCCGGGCTCGGGTTCCGACCTGGCCTCGCTCAAGACCACTGCCGTGCGCGACGGCGACCACTATGTCGTGAATGGCTCGAAGATCTGGACCACCTGGGCGCAATGGGCCGACTGGATGTTCGCGCTGGTGCGCACCAGCAAGGAAGAACGCCCGCAACAGGGCATTTCTTTTCTGCTGCTGGATATGCGCTCGCCGGGCGTGAGTGTGCGGCCGATCCGCATGCTGGATGGTGATGCCGAGGTCAACGAGGTGTTTTTCGACAATGTGCGCGTGCCGGTCGAGCAGTTGGTCGGCGGCGAAGGCACGGGCTGGTCATATGGCAAGTTCCTGCTGGAGCACGAGCGCTTCGTGATCTCCGGGGTGGCGCGTTCGCGCCGCCTGCTGGCGCGGCTGAAAACCGTGGCCGGTCAGCGTGGCGATGGCCTGGGCGGTGCATTGCTCGACGACCAGGGGCTGCGACTGCGTTTTGCGGACCTGGAAACCCAGCTGGCAGCGCTGGAGTACACCGAGCTGCGCTTCCTGAGCGCCATGAACGCCGGGCAGAGTCCGGGCAACGCGGCCTCCATGCTGAAGATCCGTGGCACCGAGATCGAACAGGCCATCAGCGAACTGGCCATGGATTGCATGGGGCTGGATGCGCTGGCGCTGGATGAACCCTTGCTGGATGGCTTGGTGGACGACAGCCAGGCGCTGGCACCGGAGTTCGCCGCTGCCGCCGGGCCGCTGTACTTCAATCTGCGCAAGGTGTCGATCTGGGGGGGATCCAATGAGATCCAGCGCAACATTCTGGCCAAGCACGTGCTGGGCCTGTAGGAGCAAGCTGTGGATTTTTCCTTGAACGACATGCAGCGCATGCTGCAGGACAGCGCCGAAACCTTCGCGCGTGAGCATGGCGAGTTCGAGCGCCGGCGCGTCTTGCTGGCCAGCGAGCCGGGCTATGCCGAGACGGACTGGAAGCTGATGGCCGAGTTGGGTTGGTTCGCCCTTTTGCTGCCGGAGGAGGCTGGCGGCATCGGCGGCGGCCCGGTCGAAACCATGCTCATCATGGAGGCGCTGGGACGCGCGCGTGCCAGCGAGCCGTTCTTTTCGACGGCCGTGCTGGGCGCCGGGCTGCTGCTGCGCCATGGCAGCGCTGCACAGGGCGAGCGCTATCTGGCGCCGCTGGCTGCGGGGGATTGCAAAGTGGCCTGGGCGCATACCGAGGCCGGTGCGCGCGATGCGCGCTACGCGGTCGCGCTGAGCGCCCAGCCGCAGGGCGAAGGGTTCGTGCTCAACGGCACCAAGGCAACTGTGCTGGATGCGCCGACCGCCGACGTCTTCATCGTGTCGGCGCGCAGTGACGGCGCCTCGGGCGAGCGCGATGGCCTGTCGCTGTTTCTGGTGCCGGCCGATGCGCCGGGCCTGTCGCGACGCGCCTTCACGACGCTGGACGGCGGGCGTGCGGCCCATCTGGCGCTGACGGACGTGCAGGTGCCGGCCGAGGCCTTGCTGGGCAGCCGGGGGGGCGGGGCGGACCTGATCGATGATGCCTATCGCCATGCGCTGGCCGCTTTGTGCGCCGAGAACCTGGGGGCCATGCAGGCCATGCACGACGCCACGCTGGAGTATCTCAAGGTGCGGCGCCAGTTCGGCCGGCCCATCGGTCAGTTCCAGGCCTTGCAGCACCGCCAGGTCGATATGTATATCGCGCTGGAGGAAGCCCGTTCGCTGACGCTGGCCGCGACCATGGCCCTGGCTGACGGGTTGCCCGAGGCGGACCGGCTGCTGTCCATGGCCAAGGTGCAGGCGGGCCGTTCGGCCAAGGTGGTCGGCCAGGGGGCGATTCAGTTGCACGGGGGGATCGGCATGACCGACGAATTGAGCGTGGGCGCGCACTTCAAGCGCTGCACGGTCATCGAGGCGCTGTTCGGCGCGAGCCGCCATCATCTGGCGCGGCTGGCGACGGCGGCGTAAGAGCGGGCGCCTCCTGACGGGCAGGGGGCGCTCTTAACGGACCACAGCGCCGGCAAGGCGCGAGTCCAAGGGGAAAGCAAGCATGAAAGACATCGCAATCCATACCGCAGCAAAAGCGGCCGGAGGCGAACAGGCGGCCCAGCCGCCTCATTCGGGGCGCCGCGCAGTCATTGCGGCATCGGCAGGCAACGCGCTGGAATGGTATGACTTCACGGTCTACGCCCTGTTCGCGGTCTATATCGGGCAGAACTTTTTTCAGGATGAAGACCCGACGGTGCAGTTGATGGCCTCCTTCCTGGCCTTCGGCCTGGGTTTCGTGGTGCGGCCGCTGGGCGCCCTTATCCTGGGTTCCTATGGCGACCGCGCAGGCCGGCGTGCCGCGCTGACCCTGACCATCATGCTGATGGCCGCGGGCACGCTGCTCATCGCGATTGCGCCGCCCTATGCAGCCATCGGCGTGGGCGCGCCCTTGCTGATCGTCTGCGGCCGCGTGCTGCAGGGGTTTTCCGCAGGCGGAGAGG
>JAEWJD010000171.1 GCA_023386765.1 Pseudomonadota bacterium
CGAGAAGCGCGTCTACCCGGCCATCAACCTGAACAAGTCGGGCACCCGCCGCGAAGAGCTGCTGATCAAGCCCGAACTGCTGCAGAAGGTGTGGGTGCTGCGCAAGTTCATCCACGACATGGACGAAGTCCAGTCGATGGAGTTCATCCTCGACAAGATGCGCGCCACCAAGACCAATGCCGAATTCTTCGACATGATGAAGAAGTAAGGCGGCCGTCCTGCCATCAAGAAAGCCCGTCCCAGCGACGGGCTTTTTTTATTCGTTTCCTTATGCGCCAAGCCTTGGCGAACCCACCTGATGGTGTCGACAAAACGGCCACACGGACTCTGCTGAGCGAGTCATGCCAAGGGGCGGCGTACGGCATCTGCACCGCACTGCGCGGACCGGAGTGGCGAGAAAATCAGAAAACTGATGGCTGCCAGCGCGAAGACACTGGTCGCGCCATACACCATCACCCAACCGAACCCCGCCACGAGGGCGGCATGGATCCCGTCCTGAAGCGCGGCGATATCTGTCAGCAGGGCACGGTGCTGCGCGAGCGTCACATCGCCTGCGGCAATTCTTTCCGCCACAAGCCGAAGCTCGGCGGATTCTTCCAACCCCAGTGCGTCACGCAGATGGGTCAGGATCCCCTGCACCAGGACGAAGCCCATCACGGCGATGTTGAATGCCAGCGAGATCATCCGGGCGCTGGTGTCTGCGCCTGATGCCATGCCCGCCCGCTCCGCCTCAACGGAAGCGGTGATGGTATTGGTGGTGGTGGTGTTGGTCAGACCCAGTCCGATGCCGGCCAGCACGCAGCCAGGCAACATCAGCCAGCCCGGCTGCGCGGACAGGCTGCCCATCCTCATCAGCAGGAAACCCAGCCCAATGGTGGCCATGCCCAACGGGATCACGATGCCGGGTTGCCAGCGCAGGGCCAGGCGCTCGGCCAGCGGCGGCACAAACAAGGTAGGCAAGGTATAGGCCAGCAATGCCAATCCGGTCTGTACGTTGTCATAGCCCAGACCGCTATGGAAGTAGATCGGCAGATAGATGATGAACGGCCAGAAGCTGAAGTTCTGACCCATCGATCCCAACAAGGCACCCGAGAAACGCCGCACGCGGAACACCGAGAATGCAATCATGGGCCTGGGGCTGACGCGCTCGGCCACGATGAAGCCGGCAAAACTCAGCAGGGACAGACCGATGATGCCCAGCGCCGCGGGACTGCCAAAGCCCAGTACGGGCCCTTGAGTCACGAACAACACCAGGCAGAAGACGGCCACCGACAGTGTCACCATGCCGGCGACATCCAGTCGGGTTGCCTGCGGATCACGCGACTCCTGGACGCCGGCCTGGGTAAGCCC
The DNA here is from genome assembly GCA_023386765.1 of Pseudomonadota bacterium. GTDB lineage: Bacteria > Pseudomonadota > Gammaproteobacteria > Burkholderiales > Burkholderiaceae_B > Bordetella. The sequence continues at coordinate 1,351 of JAEWJD010000171.1, forward strand.
CAGCGTCACGGCCGCCAGCACGACATGGACAAGAAACACCCACTCCCAACTGGCCAGCGCCAGGATCACCCCGCCCACAATGGGGCCGAAGCCCAGGCCGGCACCGAAGACAATGCCCCACCAGGCGAATGCCCGCCCACGTGCCCGCCCTTGCCGGAACTGGGTGGACAGAATAGCGATCTGGCAGATCAGCATCATGGCTGCGCTCAAGCCTTGGAAAAACCTGGCCGCGATCAATACGGCGGCGCTTTGTGTCAGGCCGCAGACCAGCGACGTGACGCCAAAGGCGACGATACCGACGGTGAAGATCCGCTTGCGGCCATAACGATCGGCCAGGGTACCGACGCCCATCAGAATGGTCGTCATGGCGATGGTGTAAGCCACCATGACCCATTGAAGCTGGCGGAAGCTGGCTCCCATGACCTGTTCGATCGTTGGAAGAATGGGAGGCACGCTGGAGATTTCCAGACCCAGCATCAAAGCGGACAGGCAAACGGCGGACAGGGCGAACCCGCCCTGGCGCGAAGTAGAGGGAAGCATGGGGTTTTTCCAAAAGACGGGAACGCACGGCCCGACGGCGGCCGTATCGATAGCGTGCCTTGCGCCCCCACAGGCGGGGCGTGGCACCTGCAGACATCTTAGGGAGTCATCAATCATCCGTAAACGGTATGATTGAACATATCAAAGACAACAAATATGGATAACGAATGAGTCGCCCCACGCTCGACCTGGAGTCCGTTCAGGCATTCGTCGCCATTGCCGATTTTCAGAGCTTCACCAAGGCGGCAGAAGCCTTGGGCACCACCCAGGGCGCCATCAGCGTGAAACTCAAGCGTCTGGAGGCGCGCCTGGGCTGCAAGCTGATCGAGCGCACACCCCGATTGGTTCGCCTCTCGGCACAGGGGGCAACCTTTCTCAACCCGGCACGCGAGTTCATCGCGGCCCACGATCGTGCCGTCGCGGCACTGTCCTGCGAGTGCCGGCGCTTTCGGCTCGGCGTTGCCGAGCACGTCGCCGGGCCCGAAGTGCCAACCCTGCTGGCGCGCCTGAATGAGCGTGATCCTGCCCTGACCATCGAAGTCCGCCTGGAAAACTCCCGCAGCCTGCTCGATGCCTTCGACGCGGGCGATCTGGATGCCGTGATCGTGCGCCAGGAGGACGACCGCCGTGATGGCGAAGACCTGGGACCAGAGCACTTCGGCTGGTTCGCTGCACCCGGCTTTCATCAGCAGCCCGGCAAGCCGCTGCGCCTGGCTGCCTTGGCACCCTGTTGCGGGGTACGTGATGTGGCCACGCGTGTATTGGCGGCAGCCGGCATCGAATGGAACGAGGTATTTGTCGGCGGCGGTCATGCCGCGGTCATGGCTGCCGTCTCCGCAGGACTGGCCGTTGCGGCCTTCTCGTGCAGGCTGGCCCCTGCCGACACCATCGAGATTGGTGAGCGCCTGGGGCTGCCCACGCTGCCGGCGTCACGAATCATGCTGCATTCGACCCTCACGGATCCGCGCTCCCGCGACGCGCTGCGCACGCTGGCGGCGGCCTATCGGGAACATCGTGCGGCACGGCGCGTCGGGATGGCGTGACACGCAGCCGGCCAGCGCCACCGGCTCGGCGGCGCCCCGCCTCAACGTCCGCCGTCGAACTCGAAGGGATTGTGCGCAGGAGCAGGCCGCGATCCGTTTGCCCGGTTGGCTTGGGCCTCGCTCTCGCCCACCGCCTGAACCTTGGGGTCATCCCAGGATCCCTGCACCAGGTACTCCAGCGTCATGGCGCGTTCAAGTGGGTGCTTGAGCAACCATTGCGTCACGAAAGCGCCCAGGCCGATCAGGGGGTTGACCAGGGCGGCAGTCGCCACGGCCGCGCCACTGGCGTCAAGATTGGGCACCACCACGGCCTTGAGGTTCCAGCGTTCGCTGATGATGTTGGTGCTCCCGCTGAGCGTGATGTCGGCCACCGGCCCGCTGATCTTGTAGCCAGGCGTCTTGATTTCGCCCCGGTCCAGCGCCATCTCGCCTCGCACGCGTTCAAAAGGAAAACCCTCTTTCAGCAGGTTGGCAGGATTCAGGTCCAGGCGCGCCAACCGCTGCAGAGACTGGAAGGACAATACCTCCAGCACCCGCGCGGTGCGTGAGTTCACGTTCAGAAAGCGCCCTTTGTCCAGGCTGACGTCGGCCTTGCCGGTAATGTCGAGCAGATTCCGGCTCCAGGGCAGGTTGCGCCAGGTCAGGTCGACATCGATCTTGCCTGAACCTGCCGCCACCACCTGGCCCGCACCGACCCGGTCGAGAAACCTGCCCAGGTTCTGGAACTGCGCCTTGGCCTGCACGGAAAGGCCGCGTTCGGCGCCGTGCAGCTGCCATTGGCCAACCGCCTGCAGCGAAGCATCCTCGTTTTCGAGACTGAGCGTCTGCAGGTGCCAGGAGCGCCCCCGCTCCTGGTTGATACCCACGAGATGCAAGGCCCCCAAGGCCTTGCCTGCGAACGAAAACTGCTGCGCACGCAGGTCGATGCCCGGAATGTCGGACAGCTCATTGCCCTGCCCGGCTGGCCCCGAAGCCGCCCCCTCGCGCTCCTCCCCCAAGGCCAGGTGTTTCAGGCGCGCCACGACATGCCCGGCGATCGCTCCTGAAGCCTCGGCCCATTCCAGGGTACCGGCAGCCTGCTTGGCATCGAGCTCGACGCGCCACTGCGCCGGCGCCGGCCGTTGCGCCGACAACGTCAGATCCGTGAGATCCAGGGCGGGTAGTCGCAAGCGGGCGGTCTTGAGTGCAACCCGCTCCAGGGGCGGCAAAGTGGGCTGTCCCCCACGCGACGACACGCCCGGCGAAGCCGGCATGTCGAACTCATCGACCACGGTATCCCAACCCTCACCATCCAGTTCGGGCAGGGTCATCGACAGGCTCAGGCCCTGCTGCGGCAACGCCGCCGCCCGATTCACGCCCAGCGCGCCGCGCGTGAAATAGCTGGGCGACGCATCATCCGGATCGCGCTCCAGCAACACATTGGTGTTCTCTCCCAGACCGGCGCTCAGCCAGCGGCGGGCCTTGCTGCCCCGGTCGGTGGCCGGCCCCCAGTGCACCGTCAGGGGCAGCAGTTCGTCGGCACGCTTGCCCACCGGTGCCGGCATGTCGATCACCAAGCCCTTCAGATTGCTCTCGCCATGTATTTCGAGCGTGCCGCCCGGCGCATAGCTGAGCTTGCCGCGATAGGCCGTCTGGCCCGAAAAGCGCGTCATGGCGCGCACGTTGGCGATCTGGGTCAGCGCCTCGCCAGCCAGCGTCCCCTCGACATTCAGGGGCGGGCTGCCTTTCTCCAGCCGCCCGTTCACCCGCGCCGGCCCGCCCAGGAACTGCATTGTCAGATCGCGCGTGCGCACACCCAGCTCGGAGAACATCAGCTCTCCGCGCAACTGTTCCATGACCGGGATTTCCGGCATCAGGCGAAAACGGTTGCCCTCGAACACCACCTTGCCCTGCACGCGCGTGTCATCGACGTTCAGCAATGGCACCTGTAGTTTGAGGGGCAGGCTCCAGTTACCCGTACCACTGGCCTCGTTGAGCACCTCATCGAGCAGGCCGCCCAGGGGCGAGTGCGTGACCAATGCCAGATAGGCGGGCGCCGGCCCCGATGTCTGCGCATCGACGAAAAGCTCCGCTCCCTCGTCCATGTCCGGGATCTGCGCCTTGACCTCGCCAAGCGCCACGCGATGGCCAGGGGCCGTCTCTATCATGCCTCCCGGCGCACCATCGATCGTCAGGCTGACCTTGTCGACTGCGAACTGTCCGCGCATGTCCTGCAGTTTGGGCCACCCTTTTCGGCCCTGTTCGGGAGGCGCGTAATCCACGGTCAGACCGCTGAAGGCGCCGGCGATGCGAAACGCGCCAGTCACTTGCGGCCCATTGAACGGGAAGTCATACAGGTCGCCCTGAAGGGTCACCGCGGCATGGGCGATATCTCCCGTGGGCAAGCCGCTCGCCAGCCACTCGCGCGCATCGGCATTGACCTCCAGCGGCAAATAACGGTGAATGGCTTTGGCGCGCGCGCGCACCAGTTCGCCGCTGAAATCGGCCGTACCGGCTGGCGACTGCCCTTCGGCACGCCATTGGCCATGCAGTCGGGCTTGCAGATCGTCATTGCTCAGTTGCAACTGGGTCACTGCCACCTGCAGCGGCCGGCCCGCCTCGGGCTGTAGCAAGCGCGCTTCGACCTCAAGCTCGTCGGCCTGCATCTCCGGGGTCTCGAAGATCCCGGGCAGACGGAGTTCGGCCTGTTTCAGCTGCGCGGCCACCTTGAGTCCGGTCTTGCCTTCTCGCCGGCTCGCCAGGCCCCGTACCTGAGGCAGGAAGTCTCCCGGCAAACCCGCCAGCTGCCAGTTCGCCTGCCGGGCCGAAGCGGACCAGCTGTCGTCACCCGGCGCTTGCCAGGCCAGATCGCGTGTCTGCGCCTGCAGGTCGACTTCACCCAGCTCTCCCTGCTGGATCTGCAACCATCCTCGCACGGCGAGGCGCCCCGCCACGGGCGGCAGGTCCAGCCACGGCCGCCACGCCGATGGCTCGGCATTATCCAATTGCGCGAACAGCTCGCCGCTCCAGTTGGCGCGCTCGGCAGCATCGGTGGAAAACAGGCCCCGCCGCAGGTCTGCCCGCAGCGTCACGCCCGCAGCCAAGGCGGCCGGCGGCGTAGCCTGCAACGCCAAGCGGTGTGAGCGCAGGCCATTGCGCAGACGCAATTGCAACTGCGTGAAGGTCAATTCAGGCGCCTGCCGCAACTCGTCCTGCCAGCGCACCGTCATGTTGCTGAAAGCCAATTCTCGCTGGCGTCCCAACCAGACCAGCAGCGCGCCGTCCTGCGCATCATCAGCCGCCGCATCGCTGTCGATACGCTGCCCCGCGACCCAGACGCCTCCCTGGGCGTCGCGACGCACACGGATATCGGCGCCATCGGCACGCAAGGAAAGCAGGCGTGGCGACAGACTGAACAGGCTGCGCCACGCGATCACGGCGCTGGCGGAAGGAATCTCCAGGATAGTTTCGGCCGAGGCCGCGCCTTCCACCCGCACCCCCCAGAAGCGCAGCCGGGGATGCAGACCGCTCCAGTCGGCCTGCAGACGCGCGATGGTGACCGGCTTGCCCAATGCCTGGCTGGCGTAGGCTTCGACGCGCGGACGCCACTGGTCGGCCTGCGGCAGAACCCAGTAACGCAAGGCGAGAAAGCCGATCGCTGTTGCCCCATACAGGGCCAGCAGGCCCCAGAACAGCCAACGGAGAAGTTTGGTGGGCAATGACACAGAGCTATCGGTGATCGGGACATCTCGAGTATCGTCCCCTTATACTCGAAATCCCGTTCCGCCGTCTGCTGCCTCCCATGTCGATCCCTCCCCTCCCCTTCGAATCGGCGCTGGCCTGGTCCGGTCATCTGCGCCGCCGCCTGCAGGCACGGCCCGAACTGGCAGACTGGTTGCAGCAACATGCCGCACAGACCGTGGATGCCTCCCGGATCCAGCACTGGTTCGATCAATTGGCCGCCTCGCCCCGCCCCCTGAGCGTCGACGTGGCACGGCGCGCCTTGCGCCAATTGCGCGAGCGTGTATTCCTGTTGCTGATCGTGCGCGACCTGGGCGGACAGGCGCCGCTCGAAGAAGTGGTCCACGCCATGAGCGAGCTGGCCGATCTGGCCGTCGCCGTCGCCTATGAAAGCGTGGCGACCGACATGACACAGGCGCATGGGCTGCCCCGTGATGCCGAGGGCCAGCCGCAGGAAATGCTCATCGTGGGCATGGGCAAGCTGGGCGGACAGGAGCTCAACGTGTCCTCCGACATCGACCTGATCATGCTGTATGGCGATGAAGGTGAAACCGATGGGCCGCGACGCATCAGCAATCACGAATTCTATGGCCGGCTGACCCGCCGCATGATGCCTGTGCTGTCCGAACAGGACGCCGATGGCCGGGTCTTTCGCACCGACCTGCGCCTGCGCCCCGATGGCGACGCCGGCCCCCTGGCCTGGAGCCTCGACGCGCTTGAGCACTACCTGATCGGCCAGGGCCGCGAGTGGGAACGCTATGCCTGGCTCAAGGCCCGCCTGCTGCCCGGCCAGGCCTTCACCGGCAGCCTCCGCCAGAACCAGGCGCAGCAGCTCGAAAGCCTGCGCATACCGTTTGTCTACCGCAAGTATTTCGACTTCGATACCCTGGCCGCGCTGCGCGCGCTGCGCGAACGCATCCGCCTGGACTGGCAGCGCCGCGCGCTGGCGCGCCAGGGCATGGACTGCGCCAACAACATCAAGCTGGGCGAAGGCGGCATCCGCGAGATCGAATTCGTGGTGCAGCTGTCGCAACTGGTACGCGGCGGCCGCATGCCGGCGCTTCAGCAACGGGGCCTGCTCTGCGCCCTGCAGGCCGAGCGCCTGGCCGGGCTGGTTCCCGAGGAAAATGCCCTGCGGCTCGAGGCCGCCTACCGCTTCCTTCGCCGCACCGAACATGCCTTGCAGTACCGCGAAGACGAGCAGACCCATCTGCTTCCCGAGCCCGGTCCTCAGCGCGACGCCCTGGCACAGGCGCTGGGCCATGCGCCCCAGGCCTTCGAGGCCGAGCTGGCCAGCCATCGTGAGTTCGTGTCACAGACTTTCCGCAACGCCTTCCGGCTGGCCGGCATGGGAGAGGAAGAGCCCCCGCGCGCCGGTCCGCTGGCCGATGCCGACGAACAGCTCGAACGCCGCATCGCGCAAGGCTTCGGCGAGCAGGCAGAGGCCCTGCGCCAACGCGCCGATTCGCTACTGGCCAGCCATCGCATCCGCAGCCTGCCCGACAGCAGCCGCCGGCGGGTGGACGCGCTGCTGCCGGCCACCATCGAGGCGGCCGCACAGACAGGCTCCCCGCTGGAGGCAGCCATCCGCCTCTTCGACCTGATTGAGGCCATCGCCCAACGCAGCGCCTACCTGGCCTTGCTGGCCGAGTATCCCGATACGTTGGCGCGCGTGGCCCGCATGGTCGCAGCCAGTCCCTGGGCGGCCCAGTGCCTGACCCAGCACCCGCTGCTGCTCGACAGCCTGATCGATTGGCGCACGCTGTTCGAGCCGCTCGATTTCGCCCAGGTTGCGCGCCAGTTGAGCGCCGACCTGCAGGCATGCTGCCTGCCCGACGGCACGCCGGACATCGAACGGCGCATGAACCTGATGCGTGACGTCCAGCGTCAGGCGAGTTTTCAATTGCTGGCCCAGGATCTCGAAGGCCGCCTGACCGTCGAAGCGCTGGCCGATCAGCTGTCGGCACTGGCCGATCTGCTGCTGGCCGAGACCATCCGGCAGGTCTGGCCGCTGGTCAACCGCGCACCGCAGGCCGAACCTAAGCTGGCCATCATCGCCTACGGCAAGCTGGGCGGCAAAGAACTGGGCTATGCCTCCGATCTCGACCTGGTGCTGATGTTCGACGATGCACGCGAGGACGCGGCCGAGATCTATGCCAAGCTCACGCGGCGCATGACATCCTGGCTATCGACCATGACCTCCTCCGGACGCCTCTACGAAGTGGATCTGCGCCTGCGCCCCGATGGCGATGCGGGCCTGCTCGCCGTCTCGCTGGAGGCCTTCGAACAATATCAGCGCAATCATGCCTGGCCCTGGGAACACCAGGCCCTGACGCGGGCCCGATACGCCGCTGGCGACACCGACGTGGGGGCCGCCTTCGAGCGCATTCGTGCCGACATCCTGGTGATGCCCCGAGATCCGGCAGCCCTGCGCAAGGAGGTCCTGGCCATGCGCGAGAAAATCAGCGCCGGCCATCCCAATCGCAGCGAACTGTTCGACCTCAAGCATGACCGTGGCGGCATGGTCGATGTGGAGTTCGTCACCCAGTACCTGGTGCTGTGCCATGCCGGCCAGCACCGCGTGCTGGTCAACAACCTGGGCAATATCGCCTTGTTGCGGCTGGCCGGTGAAGCTGGCCTGATCCCGGCCGGGCACGCCCTGGCCGCCGGCGATGCCTACCGCACCCTGCGGCGTATTCAGCACCAGATGCGCCTGAAAGGCATGGACCGCGCGCGCGTGCCGCCCGAAGACCTGCAGGACGAACGGGCCACGGTACTGGCACTGTGGCAGGAGGTCTTCGGCGACGAGGCCCCGTCTCCCGACATTGCAGCGTAAAATAGGTCTATTCCGCCCATTTCTATCTGCCTGGAGCCATGTCCGAACTCGTACGTCCCCAACTGCAACTGCCCACCGGCCGCCGCAAGGTGCTGCTGCACTCCTGCTGCGCGCCCTGTTCTGGGGAAGTCATGGAAGCCATGACGGCTTCGGGCATCGACTACGCGATCTATTTCTA
>JAEWJD010000231.1 GCA_023386765.1 Pseudomonadota bacterium
GGTGGTCTACATGCTGACCATCTCGCTGGTCTACACGCTGTGCGACTTCGCCTACGGACGACTGGAAAAAAGGATGCTGCAATGGCGCCCGTGATGCGTTTCGAGAACTTCGGCTACACCCACCCCGGTGCCGACCTGCCGGTGATCCGGGGCCTGACGCTGGATATCGAACCGGGCAGTTTCGTGGCCATCGTGGGCGGCTCGGGCGTGGGCAAGTCGACCTTGCTGCGTGCGGCCGCCGGTCTGACCGAGGCCGGCACGGGCAGCGTGCACGTCGAGGCCCGTCCCGCGCCGGGACGGCGTGCCCGCGCCGTAGTGTTCCAGGACAGCCGCCTGCTACCGTGGCGGCGCGTGGCCGCCAACACGGCCTACGGCCTGGAAGGGCTGGGCCTGTCGGCCGCCGAGCGCCGCCAGCGCGCCCACGACGCCCTGGCGCTCACCGGCATGGCCGGCTTCGAAGACCGCTGGCCGCACCAGCTCTCGGGTGGCCAGGCCCAGCGCGTGGGCATCGCCCGGGCACTGGCTGTCAGGCCCGACCTGCTGCTGATGGATGAACCCTTCAGCGCCGTCGATGCCATCACCCGCCGCATGCTGCAGGGCGAACTGATCCGCGCCTGGCAGGCCAGCGGCGCTGCCGTCCTGTTCGTCACGCACGACATCGAGGAAGCCGTCTTTCTTGCCGACCGGGTGGTGGTGCTGGGCGGACGCCCGGCCAACATCGCAGGTGTGTACGATGTGGGGCTCGCCCGCCCACGCGATCGCGGCCAGCCCGCCTTCGCCGAAGCGGTGGCTGCTGTCTCACGGATCCTCGAACATGCCTGACACCCTGCACGTCCTCATTCACGCCCCCACCCCGGACGCCCTGCGCCGCGCCCGCAACAATGCCGCCAACCTGCTCAAGGGCGAACCCCAGGCGCAGGTCGAAATCATCGCCAACGCCGCCGCCGTGGCGGCCGCGCTGGCCGAGCCGCATGCCACCGACGCGCACTTGCGACTCTGCGGCAACACCCTGCAGAACACCGGCGCACAGGCACCGGCCACGCTGCAAGTGGTGCCCGCCGCCATCGTCCACCTGGCACGCCGCCAGGCCGAGGGCTGGGTCTATATCCGCGCCTGAAGCGGCAAAGCGGCCAGCTAATCGACATCTGGCCGCATGGGACATGCGGATAACGTGACAACAGCAACGCTCTGCCTCGCCGGGTGGCCCTGGAAGCAGATCCGACGTGCTGTTTCAGGCTCCAGACCGACACCTCCTGCGACGTCCCCGATGTTCATTCTCAAGCCGTGCAAAGCACGGCTTTTTTTCGTCTGCCCAGATCGAATGAATCGACCGGGAAAACCATGATGGACTGCACTATAGGCGGCCAATACGATTTCGTTAAATCGTTTTACTAATGTTCGTACCAAACACATGGTGCGACCCAATCAGGGAGAGTTCATGACCAAGCAAGCCATGCTCGAGGCCATCGAATCCGAGCGCGACACGCTCATCCAGTTCCTCCAGACTTTTGTGCAAGCGCCCTCGCCCAATCCGCCCGGCGATACACGGATGGCCACAGCAGTCCTGCAGGATTTCCTGGCGGCGCGTGGCGTTCCCACGGAGATCATTGCTCCGCAGGAAACGATGCTCAATCTGGTGAGCGACTGTGAAGGCGCGCGCCCCGGGCCGCGCCTGATACTCAATGGCCATATCGACGTCTTCCCGGTTGGCGAAGCACGAGGATGGGAGCGTGACCCGTGGTCCGGCGAGATCGAGAACGGCCGCCTGCACGGTCGCGGCACCTGCGACATGAAGACCGGAACCGCCGCCTCCGTCATCGCCTACAGCTACCTCTATGCGCACCGTCAGGCACTGGCGGGAAGTCTGGCGCTGACTGCGGTCTCCGACGAGGAAACCGGCGGCCGCTGGGGCACCCGTTGGCTACTTGAAAATGACACCCGCTGGCGCGGCGACTGCGTGCTTAATGGTGAGCCCAGCAGCCTGGCCACGATTCGTTTCTCCGAGAAGGGTACGTTGCGGCTGAAATTTGAAGTGCTCGCCGCAGGCGCCCACGGCGCATATGTACATCGCAGCGAAAGCCCCACGCGTATCGCCGCAGCCCTGATCTGCCGCCTGGCAGAGGTTGAGCGCATCGAGCCTGCGCTCCCCCCCTCCTTGCGCGCACACCTGGACCGCGAAGATGTGCGCTGTGCACTAGATGTCGCCATGGGTGAGGGAGCTGCCGACGTGGTTACACGCACCACGCTAAATGTCGGCGTGTTACAGGGGGGTCTAAAAATCAACATGATCCCCGACAGTTGTCATTTCGAAGTCGACATCCGGCTGCCAGTGGGCACGGAACCAGAGGCAGTGCTGGCCTGCATCGAAACCATCATGCAGGATTTCCCACAAGCGACGATGGAGATCCAGCAATGGCACAGCACGCCGCCCAACGTCTGCGCCCATGACCATCCGATGATCGACCTGATCGCAAAAAACGCCGAAGCCATTACCGGGCTGCGTCCGGTCGCCGTGCCCTCGATTGGCTCGACGGACTGCCGTTATTGGCGACGTGCTGGCGTACCTGCCTACGTCTATGGCCCGCCTCCCGGACGCATGGCCATGGCCAATGAGTCGGTCGATCTGGAAGACTTCATCGCTGTGGTGAAGGTTCACGCCGCCGCCGCCTGGGACTACCTCGACGGCCAAGACTGATCACGGTATTACTCTGCGCTGCATACACAACAAGGGGACAAAGACATGAGCATCAAACGCGTACTGGTCGCTAGTCTGGGGACCATCTTCATCGGTTTTGGTACCGCCCAGGCCGAGTCGACCTTACAGGTGGCTTTGACAACCAGCCTGAACAGCCTCGATCCGAATGTGACCACGCTGGGCGAGGAGTATGTATTCAATGGCCTGGTCTTCAGTGGTTTGACTCGCATCGATGCCGACTCCAATGTGGTGCCGGATCTGGCTACGGAATGGGCGCCCTCCGAAGACCTGAAATCCTGGACGTTCAAACTGCGACCGGATGTCAAGTTCCATCACGGCAAACCGCTACAGGCTGAAGACGTGGTGTTCTCCTTCGAGCGCATCATGGATCCGGCCACCGGCTCTGCCGGACGCAGCCAGATCGAAGTCGTCAAGCAGGTCGAAGCGCTCGATCCGACAACCGTACGCTTTACGCTCTCGCAGCCCTATGCAGACTTCCCGGGGCTGCTCACCGGCCGTCAAATGCGCATTGTGGCCAAGGACCGCGCCAGCCCCCTCAAGACCGCACCGAGCGGCCCCGGCCCCGATCGCTTCCTACGCTATACCCCCGGCGACCAGTTGGCCATGGAACGGAACCCCGACTACTACGACCGGGACCGCATCAAAATCGATAAGGTCGTGCTGCGCGTCATGCCGGAGGCTGCCTCGCGCGTGGCGGCACTGCGCTCCGGCAGCATCGACCTGATCTGGAATCTGCCGCTGGAGACGATCCCCGATCTGAAAGACGACCCCGGCGTGACCATCGACTCCGTCGCCAGTGCCAGTTGGGACGGCATCGTGCTGAACAATGCGAAACCCCCTTTCAACGATGCCAGGGTCCGCCGTGCCGTACGCCTTGCGCTGGACAAGAACGAACTGGTGCAGTTTGCGCTGTTCGGCGA
>JAEWJD010000252.1 GCA_023386765.1 Pseudomonadota bacterium
AAGCGCGCTGCGTGACATCGTGCGCTACTACACCCGCGAAGCGGGCGTGCGCTCGCTGGAACGCGAAGTGGGCAAGATCTGCCGCAAGGTGGTCAAGCAATTGCTGACCGCCAAGGGTGATGCCGAGCGTCCCGTCAAGGTCAATGCCGAGAACCTGGACAGCTATCTGGGGGTGCGTCGTTATACCTTCGGCATGGCGGAAAAGGAAAACCAGATCGGTCAGGTGACCGGACTGGCCTGGACCGAGGTGGGAGGCGATCTGCTGACCATCGAAGTGGCGGATATGCCGGGCAAGGGCAACATCCAGCGCACCGGTTCGCTGGGTGACGTCATGAAGGAATCGGTCGAGGCGGCACGCACGGTGGTGCGCTCGCGGGCCCGCCGTCTGGGTTTTGCCGATAGCGTGTTCGAGAAGCACGACATGCACGTGCACGTGCCGGAAGGCGCCACGCCCAAGGACGGCCCGTCGGCAGGGATCGCCATCACCACGGCCATGGTGTCAGCGCTGTCGCGCATCCCGGTGCGCGCAGATGTCGCCATGACTGGCGAGATCACCTTGCGCGGCGAGGTGTTGCCGATTGGCGGCCTGAAGGAGAAGCTGCTGGCGGCGCATCGTGGCGGCATCAAGACCGTCCTGATCCCGGAAGAGAACGTCAAGGATCTGGCCGAGATTCCGGACAAGGTCAAGAACTGCCTGGAGATCGTGCCCGTGCGCTGGATCGACAAGGTGCTCGAGATCGCGCTGGAGCGTCTGCCGGAGGCGCTGCCGGAAGAGGAGCCGGTCAAGGAGCCGTTGGTGGCCAAGCCCGTCGAGTCGGGCGACCCGGTCATCAAGCACTAAGACCGAGCGCGACAGATCAACCCGCCATTCGCAAGAGTGGCGGGTTTTTTTATCGCGGCTTCGCAGAAGGGGCGGGCCTAGAGGACCTCGCCTGGCAGGCCGGACTGGCGCAGCACGGTCCTGGCCAGTAGCCTGAGCGTGGCCGCGCAGGCGCTGGCCGCTGGCGATAGCACCGCGCCGCGTGCATAGGCCAGACCCAGGTCCATGGAGGGCACGGCGGCCGACATGGCGCTGCGGTGGATGCGCCCGCCATCGTGCGACCATGGGCGAAAGACCAGATCCGAAAGGATAGTCACGCCCACGTTCTGGGCTACCAGGCTGCGCACGGCCTCGATCGATTTGCTGCGGAACACCACCTTGGGGGTGAGGCCGGCTGCACTCCAGTAGCGCTGGACGGTTTCGACATGCTCGTCCATGTCCAGCAGCACGAAGGGCAGTTCTGCGATGTCTTCCAGCGTTACGTCCTTGCGTCCGGCCAGCGGATGGTCCAGCGCCGTCCACAGGCGACGTTCGGATTGCAGCAGATTTTCGCGATGGATGTCGGGCGCGGGCGAGAGGTTCGACACCAACACCACGGCCAGGTCAAAGGCCCGGGTGCGCAGCCCTTGTTCGATCTCCAGGCGGTCCAGCTCGACCGGCTCGAACTCGACTTTGGGAAGCTGGCTGCGCAGCGCGGCAATGATCTTGGGCAGCAGGTATTCCGATACGGTATCGGTAATGGCAATGCGCAGCGACCCTTCGACCTGCGAGACGGAACTCTTGGTCTCCTCGATCGCACTGTCCAGTGCGTGCAGGATGTGTTGCGCATGGCGAAGAAAACCCTCGCCCTGCACGGTCAGCCGCAGTCCGCCGGCATGGCGGGTGAACAGCGCCACGTTCAGGGCCGACTCCAGGTTCTTCAATGAGGAGGTCAGCGAGGGCTGGCTGACATAGCAGCGCTGGGCGGCGCGTGAGACCTGACCCGTCTGTGCGGCCGCCACGAAGTGCTGCAGTTGCTTGAGGGTCACGCTCATAGAGTAGGCCTATATTGGTTTATAGATTTAAAGAATTATAAATAATCTGAAGGGATCGATAGCATCTAACCCCTCTCACATTCGCCGAGAGGGCAGGAACGGCAACAGTTCCGGACATTGGAGACAAACCATGCTTTCGTCGTCAAAAACATCCACCGATCCTTCGCACGGGGCACCTTCCCCTGCGATCGATTCCGCCTCCGCGGGACTGTTGAGCCGCCTGGGCCTGCGCTTTACGGCCTGGGCCGAGCGTTGGTTTCCGGATGCCTTTGTATTTGCCGCGATTGCGGTCGTGGTGGTGGCACTGGCCGCCATGCTCAATGGCTCCAGCCCGCGTGCGGTGGCGCAGTCCTTTGGCGACGGATTCTGGAGCCTGATCGTTTTCACCATGCAGATGGCGCTGGTGGCGATCGGCGGTTATGTGGTGGCGACTTCGGCGCCTGCGGCACGCCTGATCCGGCGGCTGGCGGCCATTCCGGTGTCGGGCCGGCAGGCCGTGGCCTATGTGGCCACGGTGAGCATGATCCTGTCCATGTTCAACTGGGGCGTTTCCCTGATCTTCAGCGCGCTTTATGCGCGCGCCCTGGCGCGGCGCCCGGAGTTGCGCATGGACTATCGCGCTGCCGGCGCGGCCGCCTACCTCGGCATGGGGGCGACCTGGGCCCTGGGGCTGAGCTCTTCGGCCGCGCAGTTGCAGGCCAATCCGGGCAGCCTGCCCAAGAGCATTCTCGACATTACGGGCGTGATTCCCTTCGGGCAGACCATTTTCCTGTGGCAATCCCTGGTGATGGCTCTGGTGCTGATGATTGTGTCGGTGGCGGTGGCGATGTGGTCGGCCCCGTCTTCAGGCAATGCCGTCACCGCCCAGGATCTGGGCGTGGATCTGACTGACGAGCGTCCTGCGCCCGACGCCAAAGACAAGCATCGGCCTGGTGAATGGTTCGAGCGCAGTCCTCTGCTGACGCTGCTGCTGTGTGCCCTGGGGTTCGGCTGGCTGGCACAGGAATTCATGGCCAAAAGCCCGTTGGTGGCGATTTCGGGGCTCAATACCTACAACCTGTTGTTCCTGATGCTGGGCATGCTGTTGCACTGGCGTCCGCGTAGTTTCCTGGATGCCGTGACGCGTGCGGTGCCGTCGACAGCCGGTGTGATCATCCAGTTTCCGCTGTATGGCGCGATCGCGGCCATGCTGACGGCGGCCAAAGGTTATGGTGGCGTGACGCTTTCGGATCGCATTGCCCATGTGTTCGTGAGCATTTCCAACACCGACACTTTTGCGGTGGTCATGGGGGCATATTCCGCCGTGCTGGGATTTTTCATTCCTTCCGGCGGGGGTAAGTGGATCATCGAGGCGCCTTATGTGATGCAGGCGGCCAATGAGCTGCAAGTGCACCTGGGCTGGGCAGTGCAGGTCTATAACGCCGCCGAGGCGTTGCCCAACCTGATCAACCCGTTCTGGATGCTGCCGTTGTTGGGCGTGCTGGCCCTCAAGGCACGCGATATCGTCGGCTTCACCTTTCTGCAATTGCTGGTGCATACGCCGCTGGTGTTGTTGCTGCTGTGGTTCCTGGGCCGTACCCTGGAGTATGTGCCGCCGGTGATGCCTTGAGCATTGCGCAAGGGCAGGTATGACCGAATTCAAGCAGGGCTATTGCACGTTGTGCCGGTCGCGCTGCGGCACGATCAACGAGGTCGAGGGCGACAGCCTGGTGGCGGTGCGCCCCGACCCCTCGCATCCGACCGGCCAGGCCATGTGCATGAAGGGCAAGTCCGCGCCGGAGCTGGTGCACAGCCCGCATCGCGTGCGCTATCCCATGCGGCGTACCCGCCCTAAGGGGGATCCGGATCCAGGCTGGGTGCGGATCAGCTGGGAGGACGCCCTCAGCGAGACCGCCCGGCGCCTGGAGACCATCCGCGCCGAGAGCGGTCCGGAGGCGGTCGTGTTTGCCGTGACGACGCCCAGCGGCACACCGTTGAGCGACAGCATCGATTGGATCGAGCGTTTCGTGCGGGTCTTCGGCAGCCCCAATATCTGCTACGCCACCGAGATCTGCAACTGGCACAAGGATTTCGCTCACGCCTTCACCTTTGGCTGCGGAATGCCGCCAGCCGACTATGCCGAGGCCGAGCTGATCGTCCTGTGGGGACATAACCCGGCCAATACCTGGTTGGCGCAGGCCAATGCCCTGAGTCAGGGGCGCGCGCGCGGCGCGCGCATGGTCGTGGTTGATCCGAGGCCGACCGCGCTGGCCCGGCAGGCCGACGTCTGGTTGCCGGTGCGTCCCGGCACCGATGCGGCACTGGCGCTTGGCCTGATGCATCTGCTGATCACGCAGGGGCGCTATGACGCGGCCTTCGTGCACGATTGGACCAATGCCCCCTTGCTGGTGCGTGCCGACAGCGGCGATTTCGTGCGCGAACGCGAGCTCTGGCCGCAGTCGCAGCAAGATCGTTTCGTGGCGTGGGACGAGACGCTTGAGACGGCAGTCCCCTATGACACCCGGCGGGCCGCAGCCGACCAGGGGAGCGGGTTCCGGCTGCGTGGCGAGGTCCGCGTCATCGCGGCCAACGGCTCGGCGTTGAACTGTCATCCGGCCTTCGAGCTGCTGGCCCGTGCCTGTGCCGATTATCCGCCCGAGACAGTGACGCAGATCACGGGCGTATCACAGGAGGCATTGCACCAGGCGGCCGACCTGTTCGGATCCCTGCGCCGCATTGCGTATCACGCCTGGACCGGGATAGGTCAGCATACCAATGCCACCCAGTCGGAGCGCGCCGTGGCGACGCTGTACGCTTTGTGCGGCAGCTTCGACCGCATAGGCGGCAACCGCGTTCGCATCGGCCCCAAGGTCAATCCGGTCAATGCCCTGGACCTGCTGCCGCGCAGCCAGCGTGACAAGGCGCTGGGACTGCAGGCCCGTCCGATCGGCCCGGCCGCGCACGGCTGGGTCACGGCCGCCGACACCTATCGGGCCATTCTGCAGGGGGAGCCCTACCGGGTACGGGCCATGATGGCCTTCGGTACCAATCTGCCAGTGTCTCAGGGGGATACGGCCGAGGCCCAGCAGGCGCTGGAAAAACTGGAGTTCCATGTCCATCTGGATCTTTTCGAAACCCCTGCGGCAAAGTATGCGGACATACTGCTGCCGGCCAATACGCCCTGGGAGCGCGAAGGTCTGCGCTTGGGCTTCGAGATCAATGATCGCGCCGCCGGTTGGGTGCAATTGCGCCAGCGCATGGTAACGCCGCGTGGCGAGTCGCGTTCGGACAATGAGGTGCTGTTCGATCTGGCTATGCGCCTGGGCATGGGGGAGCAGTTCTTCCACGGCAGCCTGGAGGCCGGCTGGAATCACATGCTTGCGCCGCTGGGGCTGGATGTGGCCCGCTTGCGCCAGCATCCCGAAGGTATCGCCTGTCCCATCGATGCCGCCGAGCGGAAATTCGCCCGTGCGGAGGGGCAGGGCGTGCGCGGCTTTGATACGCCGACCCGGCGTGTCGAGCTCTACTCCGAGCGCCTGCGCCGGCACGGCCAGCCTGCGCTGCCGACCTTTGTCGAACCGGCGGATTCCCCGCGTGATCGCCAGGCCACGCGGCAGGGCCGTTTCCCTTATGTGCTGAGCTCGGCCAAGAACGGCTTCTACTGCCACAGCCAGCATCGCAGCCTGGTATCGCTGCGCAAGCGCGCGCCGGATCCGGTGGTGGAAATGAGTCCTGCGCTGGCCAATGCCAAGGGCATTCTGGAGGGCGACTGGGTACAGCTGCGCACCCGCGTGGGCGCGGCTCGCTTCGTCGCCCGCGTGACCCCGCAACTGGCCGACGACGTCCTGGTGGCTGAGTTCGGCTGGTGGCAGGGTTGCAGCGAACTGGACCGCGAGGCGCTGCCGCTGCAGGGGCCGGCCAGCAGCAATTTCAACGCGCTTATCTCGGCCGATCACTGTGATCCGATCAGTGGCTCGGTGCCGCATCGTTCTTTTCTTTGCAATGTCGATCTGGATCCGGCAACCGAATTGCGTCAGCGCCGCTGGCAGGGCTACCGGGCGTTTCGCGTCAGTGCCTTGCGGCAGGAGGCCGAGGGCGTGCTGGGTATCCACTTCGAGCCGCTCGATGGGGCCACGCTGCCCGACTACCGTCCTGGCCAGCACATCGAGCTGCGCCTGGAGCAGGGCGAGGGGGCGCCGTTGTCGCGCGCCTATTCCCTGACCGGGGCGGCCGAGGTCGCCGGGCGGCGTGGTTACAGCATCGCGGTGCGCCATCAGCGCGGGCGGGACGCTGACGGCGTGCCCTTCGAAGGACGCATGTCGGGCGCCTTGCACCGGAGCTTGCAGGTGGGTGATCGCGTCATGCTGCGAGCCCCCTCCGGGGGGTGGGTGGTGCCGCGCCGCTCGCCGCAACCCCTCTGCCTGATCGCTGGCGGAATCGGCATCACCCCGTTCATCAGCTTGCTGGAGTCCTTGCCCGATGGGGCCGAGGGCCCCGAGATCTGGCTGTACTACGCCAATCAGAACAGCCGCACGCACGCCTTTCGCGCGCGCATCGCCGAGCACCGCGCCCGCTTGCCGAATCTGCACGTGCGGGACTTCTATACCTCGCCGCTACCCGGGGATAGGGCGGGAATCGATTTCGACGATAGCCGCTATATCGATGCCAGCGTCATCGATGATGCGTTGATCGAGCAGCGTGCGCGCGTATATATGTGCGGTCCGCCGGCCATGATGGATGCCGTGAGTGCGGGGCTGCGCGCGCGTGGAGTGCCCCGCTTCGACATCTTCTCCGAAGTATTCCGATCCCCGCCGCAACCCCCGGCCGGCGGCGACCAGCGCTTTGTCGTGCGCTTTGCGCGTTCCCGCAAGGAAGCGGCGACCTGGACCCCGGGTGAGGGCACGCTGCTGGCCTTTGCCGAATCGCTGGGCGTGCAGATGGCGGCAGGCTGCCGCGTCGGTCAGTGCGAGAGCTGTGCGGTGCAGTTGCTGGCAGGCAAGGTGCGCCACCTGCATGGCAGCGAGCCCGAAGATCCGGCTGCGTGTCTGGCATGCCAGGCCGTGCCGATCGAAGACATCGTCATCGACGCCTGAGCGTCTTTCCTTTCTTTCGTGCTTACGAGGTGGCCGACCCCATGAAGTTCATCGATACCGAAAACACCCGCCGCGCCTTGCCTTTCGAGCGTCTGATTCCTGCGCTCAGGGATATGTTCACGGCCGGTTGCGAGGTGCCGCTGCGACACACGCACACGCTGCATCCGCCCGAGGCATCATCGCCGCGTACGGTGCTGATCATGCCCGCCTGGCAGCCCGGTCGTTATCTGGGCATCAAGACGGTCAACATCTTCCCGGAGAATGCGCAGCGCGGCTTGCCCGGACTGTATTCGACCTACCTGCTGTATGACGGTGCGACCGGCGAGCCGTTGGCCCAGATCGACGGCAATGAGATCACCTCGCGCCGCACCGCGGCCGCCTCGGCGTTGGCGGCTTCCTATCTGGCGCCGCAGGCGGCCAGTCGGCTGCTGGTGCTGGGTTGCGGGCGGGTCGGCAGCCTGATCCCGCAGGCCTATCGGGTGGTGCGTCCCATCGAGCACGTGAGTGTCTGGGATCGCAATCCGCAGGCGGCGCAGGCGATGGCCGAGCGCGTGCGCCAGCAGGGGATGCAGGCCGAGGTGGTCGAGGATCTGGCCCGGGCGGCGGCTCAGGCCGATATCGTGAGCTGCGCCACGCTGGCCATGGAGCCTGTGGTGCAGGGGGCATGGTTGGCGCCGCACGCTCATTTGGATCTGATCGGCAGTTTTACGCCGCAGATGCGTGAGGCTGACGACGCCTGCTTTGCCGGGGCGAGGCTGTACGTCGACACCCAGGAAGCGCTGCAGAAAAGCGGGGAGCTGCTGGGTCCGATGTCGCGTGGGATATTTCGTGCCGAGGACGTGGTGGGCGATCTGGCGGACCTGGTGGGCGCGCGGGTGCGAGGACGGCAGCCCGGCGATGGACGCACGGTGTTCAAGGCGGTGGGAACGGCGCTGGAGGATCTGGCCAGCGCCGTCCTGGTGTACGAGAGCTGAGGCGCGGACTACGCCCCAGGCTCAATGGAGGGTCTGGGTGCGGATCAGGCCGACGGCGATGCCCTCGAGGGCGAATTCGTCGGCCGGCGTGACCACGATGGGCCTGAACTCCGGGTTCTCGGGCAGCAGTTCGATCCGGCTGCCCTGGCGTTGCAGCCGCTTGACGGTGACATCGTCGCCCAGGCGGGCGACCACGATCTGGCCGTTGCGGGCCTCGGCCGTTCGCTTGACAGCGAGCAGGTCGCCCTCAAGGATGCCGGCGTCGCGCATGCTCATGCCGCGCACCTTGAGCAGATAGTCGGGAGCCTGGGCGAACAGCCCGGGATCCACGCCGATCTCGCGTTCGATGTGTTCGGTGGCCAGAATGGGGCTGCCTGCCGCGACCCGCCCGACCAGGGGCAGGATCAGCTGCGACAGGGCGGCCAGCGGAGCGGCACCCCCCGGATTGGGGGCGTTGTCTTTCAGGCGGATGCCGCGCGAAGCGCCGGCCGTCAGTTCGATCGCCCCTTTTCGTGCCAGCGCCTTCAGGTGATCTTCGGCGGCATTGGGCGAACGAAAGCCCAGCGCCTGCGCGATTTCCGCGCGGGTAGGCGGAAAGCCGGTACGGGCGACGGTCTGCCGGATGAGGTCAAGAATTTCCTGCTGGCGTTCCGTGAGTTTGGTGGCCATGACGTATCCCTATGATGGCCCGGGCTTGCACAAACCGCGGACTGTATGTATATACAGCGAGATTCTGGGGGACGTAGCAGAAAATTGCAAGCCTTCAGCGGGCCAGGGGGCTTTGGCCTGCCCCAAATGACGAAGCCCACGCGACCGGCAGGCGGCGTGGGCTTCGTCTTGCGGGCACCCTGCGGCGCTCGGCTGGCTTACTTCAGGACAGCGGCAATGGCGGCGGCGACCTTGTCGATGTTGCCGCTATTGAGGGCGGCCACGCAGATGCGGCCGCTGGAGACGGCATATACGCCATGCTCTTCGCGCAGGCGGTCGACCTGCTCGGCGGTCAGGCCCGAGTACGAGAACATGCCGCGCTGGCGCAGCACGAAGCTGAAGTCCTGGGCGGTGCCCTGGGCCTTGATCTTCTCGACCAGTTGCTGGCGCATCAGGCGGATGCGGTCGCGCATGGCGGCCAGTTCCTGCTTCCATTCGGCCATCAGCTCGGGCGTGTTCAGCACGGCGGCAACCACCGAACCGCCATGGGTGGGCGGGTTGGAGTAGTTGGTGCGGATGACGCGCTTGAGCTGGCTCAGCACGCGGCCGGCTTCTTCCTTGCTGCCAGCGACCACGGTCAGGGCGCCCACGCGCTCGCCATACAGCGAGAAGGACTTCGAGAACGAGGAGCTGATGAACATGGTCATGTCCATGCTGGCGAACAGGCGCACCACGGCGGCGTCCTGCTCCAGGTCTTCACCGAAGCCCTGGTAGGCGATGTCCAGGAACGGCACCAGATTGCGGGCCTTGACGACCTCGGCGATCTGCTTCCATTGTTCAAAGGTGGGGTCGACGCCGGTCGGGTTGTGGCAGCAGGCGTGCAGCACGACAACCGTCTGTTCCGGCGCGGCTTGCAGGCCAGCCAGCATGGCGTCGAAGTTCAGGCCACGCGTGGAGGCGTCGTAGTAGGGGTAGGTCTCGACGGTGAACCCGGCGCGCTCGAACAGGGCGCGGTGGTTCTCCCAGCTCGGGTCGCTGATCAGGACCTTGGACTGGGGCAGCAATTGCTTGAGGAAGTCGGCGCCGATCTTGAGTGCGCCGGTGCCGCCCAGGGCCTGAGTGGTCAGGACGCGGCCTTCGGCGGCCAGGGTCGAGTCGGTGCCCAGCAGCAGGGTCTGTGCGCCCTTGTTGTAGGCGGCGATGCCTTCGATGGGCAGGTAGCCCCGGGCCGTGGCGGCGTCCAGGCGGGCTTGTTCGGCCTTGCGGACGGCGCCGAGCAGCGGAATTCGGCCTGCGTCGTCGTAGTACACGCCCACACCCAGGTTCACCTTATCGGTGCGGGTATCGGCATTGTATTGCTCGTTAAGACCAAGAATGGGGTCGCGCGGGGCGAGTTCGACGGAGGCGAAGAGGGTGCTCATGAGACTCAGGTTGAGTGGGTGGACGCAAGTTCGTGTGCTGTGGATAATGGTAGGTTTACCCTCGGACAAGTCTAGCATGACAGATCCCGGATACGTGGAATTTCCCGGTAGTCCGTTTCAGCTCTACCAGCCTTATCCACCCGCTGGCGATCAGCCGGCCGCCATCGACGCGCTGGCGCAGGGCATTGCCGACGGGCTGATGTACCAGACGCTGTTGGGCGTGACCGGCTCGGGCAAGACCTACACCATGGCCAACGTGATCGCCCGCCTGGGCCGGCCGGCGCTGGTGCTGGCACCCAACAAGACGCTGGCGGCGCAGCTGTATGCCGAAATGCGGGAGTTCTTTCCCCGCAACGCGATCGAGTACTTCGTCTCTTATTACGATTACTACCAGCCCGAGGCCTATGTGCCGACCCGCGATCTTTTCATTGAAAAGGATTCGTCGGTCAACGAGCACATCGAGCAGATGCGTCTGTCGGCCACCAAAAGCCTGCTGGAACGCCGTGACACGGTGATCGTGGGGACCGTGTCGTGCATCTACGGTATCGGTAATCCGGGCGACTACCATGCCATGGTGCTGATCCTGCGCACGGGCGACCGCATTTCGCGGCGCGAGGTGCTGGCACGCCTGGTGGCGATGCAATACACGCGCAACGACGCTGATTTCACCCGCGGGGTGTTTCGGGTGCGCGGCGAAACCATCGATATCTTCCCGGCGGAAAGCCCCGAGCTCGCCCTGCGTCTGACCCTGTTCGATGACGAGGTCGAGACGCTGGAGCTGTTCGATCCGCTGACCGGCAAGGTGCGCCAGAAGCTGCCGCGCTTTACGGTCTATCCGGGCTCGCACTACGTCACGCCGCGCGAGACGGTGCTGCGCGCCATCGAGACCATCAAGGAAGAGCTGCGTGAGCGGCTGGCCTTCTTCACCCAGAACCATCAGCTGGTGGAGGCGCAGCGCCTTGAGCAGCGCACCCGTTTCGACCTGGAGATGCTGCAGGAGCTGGGCTTTTGCAAAGGGATCGAAAACTATTCGCGGCACCTCTCGGGAGCGGCCGCCGGCGAACCTCCGCCCACGCTGATCGACTATCTGCCGGCCGATGCCCTGATGTTCATCGACGAAAGCCACGTGACCATGGGCCAGCTGGGAGGCATGTACCGCGGGGACCGGGCGCGCAAGGAAACCCTGGTGCAATACGGTTTCCGCCTGCCCTCGGCGCTGGACAACCGGCCTTTGCGGCTGGAGGAGTTCGAGGCGCGCACGCGTCAGTGCGTCTTCGTGTCGGCCACGCCGGCCGATTACGAGCGCCAGCATGCCGACAACGTGGTGGAGCAAGTGGTCCGCCCGACCGGCCTGGTCGATCCGCAAGTGGAGGTACGTCCGGCGCATACGCAGGTCGATGATCTGCTGGGCGAGATCCGCTTGCGGGTGGGGCAGCAGGAGCGGGTGCTGGTGACCACGCTGACCAAGCGCATGTCCGAAGACCTGACCGACTATCTGAGCGAGCACGGTGTGCGGGTACGCTACCTGCACTCGGATATCGACACCGTCGAGCGGGTCGAGATCATCCGCGATCTGCGCCTGGGGACGTTTGACGTGCTGGTGGGCATCAACCTGCTGCGCGAAGGGCTGGACATCCCCGAGGTGTCGTTGGTGGCCATCCTGGATGCCGACAAGGAAGGTTTCCTGCGCTCGGAACGCAGTTTGATCCAGACTATCGGGCGCGCGGCGCGCAACCTCAATGGCCACGCCATCCTGTACGCCGACCGTATCACCGACTCGATGCGCCGCGCCATGGATGAAACCGAACGCCGGCGCAACAAGCAACTGCAGCACAACCTGGATCACGGCATCACGGCGCGCGGCGTGAGCAAGGCAGTGCGTGAATTGATCGATGGTGTGATGGCGCCGGCGGGCTCCAATGATGCGTTGCAGCAAGCCGTGCCGGCCGATGCGCTGCTGGACGAGAAAGCCCTGGCGCGGGAAATCAAGCGTCTGGAAAAGTTGATGATGGATCATGCCCGCAACCTGGAGTTCGAGCAGGCGGCGGCCGCTCGCGACGCCCTGACGGCTTTAAAGAATCGTGTATTGCTGGACGGCGCGGTGTGATTTTCCGCAGCCCGCGCGCAGGCTGCGCCGGGCCGTTATATGAATATTTCCGAGTGCGTCAAGAGTGCATTTCGAATTTATCTGGAAAGACGTTTAAAAACATCAGGACCGACTTTTACATATTAATATAAGCTATTGAATTGAAAGAGTAATTCTATCTATTTTTGGGCTCCGGAATGCGCCACAATATTGCAAAAAATGCTTGCTATATTCCGGGTTTTCCCGCACACTCCCTCCCCATGATGACCAAGGTACTTTTCGTTTGCATGGGCAATAT
>JAEWJD010000335.1 GCA_023386765.1 Pseudomonadota bacterium
ACGCCGACGAGCCGCTACAGCTCTCCGGCCTGGCGCCGCGCAACATCGAGCTGGCCTGTGCGCTGGGCAGCCCCGCCTATGTGGTGGCCGATGCCGGCCACGCGGCGGGCGTGCGCCTGCGCGACTACGGCCGTTTCGCTGTCGACGGCGACCCGCAGACCCGTTCGCTGCTGATCGAATGCGGCTTTCACGGCGCCCCCGAAAGCCGCGCAGTGGCGCTGGATGTCATGGCGCGCTTCCTGCTGGCCAGCGAGCTCATCGACACCGATGAGCTGCCCGAAGGGTGGCGGCGCCCGGCCACGCAGGCACCACAAGCCTTGCGGGTGACCGACGCAGTGGCCGCCCGCAGCACGGACTTCCGTTTTGCCCAGGACTGGCAAAGCCTGCAGGCGCTGCCCGAGGCGGGCACGGTCATCGGCTGGTCGGAAGGGCAGCCCGTGACCACGCCCTACGACCACTGCGTGCTCATCATGCCCTCACTGGCCAATCTGCGCCCGGGCGTCACCGTGTGCCGGCTGGCCCAGCCCCTGACCTGAGCCTTGGGGCGCGCCCTCATCGCGCGCCCGTCCTCCCTTAAGACCACCAAGGAAATCGAAACGTGGCCTTGTTTATTCTTCGCAGGCTGATCCAGAGCCTGTTTGTCCTGCTGGCGGTATCCGTCGTGGTGTTCCTGGCGGTCTACGCCGTGGGCGACCCGATCGAACTGCTGGTCAGCCCGGAAGCCAGTGTGGAGGCCCGCCAGGCCATGATCACCCGCCTGGGCCTGGACCTGCCCGTCTGGGAACAATATCTGCGCTTCCTGTGGCGGGCCCTGCATGGCGATCTGGGCAACTCGTTCGTTCATGGCATTCCGGCCATCGAGCTGATCGTGCAACGTATTCCCGCGACCTTCGAACTGGTGTTCGTAGCCATCATGCTGACCGTGGTGCTGGGCATCCCGCTGGGCCTGCTGGCCGGTCTCAAGCGCGAGCAGCCATTGGGCCGGGGCATCATGGCAGGCTCGGTGCTGGGCTTCTCGCTGCCGAACTTCTGGCAGGGCATGATGCTGATCCTGCTGTTCTCGGTCTGGCTGGGTGTGCTGCCGGCCTCGGGACGGGGGCCCACGATCAACGTGTTCGGCATTCCGTTGTCGATCTTCTCTGCCGAAGGCTGGTCGCACCTGATCATGCCGGCCATCAACCTGAGCCTGGCCAACATTGCGCTGATCCTGCGCATGACGGCCACCGGCGTGGGCGAGGCGCAATCGCAGGAGTACGTGAAATTTGCCCGCGCCAAGGGCATCAAGCCCGGGCGCATCGTACGCCGCCACATCCTGCGCAACATCCTGATCCCCGTGGTGACCGTGATCGGCATGGAGTTCGGTCAGTTGATCGCCTATTCGACCATCACCGAGACGGTCTTCGCCTGGCCCGGCATGGGCAAGCTGCTGATCGACAGCGTCTACCAGCTCGACCGCCCCGTGGTGGTGGCCTACGTGATGCTGGTCACGCTGATCTTCGTCATCATCAACCTCGTTGTCGACATCATGTACGCCGCGCTCGATCCGCGCGTGCAGCTGGTCGCCCCCGCTCAATAAGGTGACTCGCCATGGCACTTTCTCCTAGCAATGGCCGCACGCGCACCGTCGCGCCGCTGTCCGAAACGCCGGCCCGCGCCCGCATCCTCAAAAGGCTGCACAGCCGCCCGACCGTACGCGGTTCGGTCACCGCGCTGGTCATCCT
The DNA here is from genome assembly GCA_023386765.1 of Pseudomonadota bacterium. GTDB lineage: Bacteria > Pseudomonadota > Gammaproteobacteria > Burkholderiales > Burkholderiaceae_B > Bordetella. The sequence continues at coordinate 1,722 of JAEWJD010000335.1, forward strand.
GATCGCCGTGGTGATGCTGGCGCCGCTGTTCGCGCCGCAGAACCCCTACGACCTGGCCAACCTCAACCTGCTGGACGGCCGCCTGGAGCCGTACTCGCCCATGACCGACGGCGGCTACTACTGGCTGGGCACCGACGACCAGGGGCGCGACATGCTCAGCGCCATCCTGTATGGCCTGCGCATCAGCCTGATGGTGGGCCTGAGCGCAGTGGCCCTGGCCACTGCCATCGGCAGCCTGGCTGGCCTGGTCGCCGCCTATGCCGGCGGCATCGTCGACACCATCATCATGCGCCTGGTGGACTTCATCCTGGGCTTCCCGACCATTCTGGTGGCCCTGGTGCTGCTGGCCATGATGGGGCGCGGGGTGGACAAGGTCATCCTGGCGCTGGTGATCGTGCAGTGGGCCCATTACGCGCGCATCATGCGCGGCCGTGCGCTGCAGGAACGGCGCAAGGAATACGTGGAAGCCGCCGCCAACTTGGGCTTCCCGGCCTGGCGCATCATCCTCTTTCACCTGCTGCCCAACTGCCTGGCCCCGGTGATGGTGTTCGCCACCGTGCAGATCGCCAATGCCATCGTGCTCGAAGCGACGCTGTCGTTCCTGGGCGTGGGCGTGCCCATCACCGAGCCGTCGCTGGGCCTGCTGATCGCCAACGGCTTTCAGTACCTGCTGTCGGGCGACTACTGGATCAGCCTGTTCCCCGGCCTGGCCCTGCTGTTCCTCATTCTGACCATCAACATCGTGGGCGACCGCCTGCGTGAAAGCCTGGATCCGCGACGAGCATGAGCGACACTATTCTCGATGTGCGCGGCCTGCGCACCGCATTTCATACCGAGGCCGGCGCCTGGCCGGCGGTCGACGGCGTCGACCTTTCCGTCAAGCGCGGCGAGATCGTCGGCCTGGTGGGCGAGTCCGGCTCGGGTAAATCCGTAACCGGCTTCTCGCTGCTGGGCTTGATCGACCCGCCCGGCGAAGTCATCGAAGGCGAGGTGCTCTTCAAGGGCCAGAACCTGCGCAAGTACAGCGAAGAGCAGATGCGCCAGCTGCGCGGCAATCGCATCGCGATGATCTTCCAGGATCCGCTGATGACGCTGAATCCCGTGCTGAAGGTCGGCGAGCAGATGCTCGAAGCCATCCTGACGCACGAGAACGTGTCCAAGAAAGCGGCCCTGGAACGCTGCCGCGAAGCACTCTCCATGGTGGGGATCCCGTCACCCGAAAAACGTCTGGACAGCTTTCCGCACGAGTTCTCCGGCGGCATGCGTCAGCGGGTGGCCATCGCCATCGCCATGCTCAACCGGCCCGACCTCATCATCTGCGATGAGCCGACTACGGCGCTGGATGTGACCATCCAGGGCCAGATCCTCTACCGCATGCAGGAAATCTGCCGTGAGCACCAGACCGCACTCATCTGGATCACGCACGATCTGGGCGTGGTGGCCGAACTGGCCGACAAGGTGGCCGTGATGTATGCCGGGCGCATCGTCGAGGCCGGCCCGGTCA
>JAEWJD010000020.1 GCA_023386765.1 Pseudomonadota bacterium
TGTGGGGGTTCTGCGTGATCGGCGTCTCGACATCATAGAGATGCTTGGGCAGGATCGCCCCGCCCCCAATGTCAAAGGCGTGCAGAAAAGCCGAGTACGGCTGCTTGAGTTTGAACACCACGGTCTGGGGGTCGGGCGCGGTGACCGACTCCACGTTGGCCATCAGGGTGCGGGTGCGCGGCGTGTTGGCCAGGATCTTGGTGTAGGTGAACACCACGTCGTCGGCCGAGAACGGCTTGCCGTCGTGCCAGCTCACGTTGGGCTGCAGATGGAAGGTGTAGGTCAGCTGGTCGGGGGAGACGTCCCAGGACTTGGCCAGGCTGGGCTGAGGCTTGAGATCGAACGAGTAGGTCAGCAGACTTTCGTAGACTTTGCCCGCCACCAGCTGCGTGACCGCGACCTGCTGCAGGGCGACGTTCAGGTTGGGCGGTTCGGGGTTCAGTATCGCGCTCATCACGCCACCATATTGCGGCGTGGGAGACTCGGCGAAGGCGGCGCCGCCAGCAGACAGGGCGCCCAGCGCCAAAGTGAGCGCAGCAACGCGCGACAGAATTCGTTTCATGACTTTCCTTGTCGATGCCCTTGTCAGGCCTTGGAGGACGGCTCCAGGCCGCACCATTGCTGCATGAAGAGTGCCAGCGTGGTGGCCACGTTGATCATGCTGTCGACCGACACGCACTCATCGAAGCCATGCACATTGCGCGCCTTCGGCCCATAGCAGGTCACCGGCACATCCATCATCAGGCGGAAATGCCGCGCATCGGTCGTTGCCGTGGCCGCGTTGTGGCCGGGCATTTCACCCGTGGCAGCCAGATGCGCCTGTGCCAGCGTGCGCATGGCGGGCACTTCCAAGTCATATTCGCAACCCGGCGCATGAAAACCTTCATAGCGCACGGTTACCTGCACATCGCTGTCCGTCAGTGCGTCAGCCACCGCTCGCACGCGGCCCTCCACGATCTCCTTGGCCTGTTCGATGCTCATGTCGGGGTAGCAGGCAATCCGCATGCCCAGCGTGCACACGCTGGGCACCGAGGAATTCCAATCACCGGCATGAATCTGGCCGAGGTTGAAGTTGATAGGGTGCTCATGCTCCCGATAGGCCGGATGTCGGTTCTCTGGCAGATTCCATTCCGCCTCCAGCGCCTTGAGGGCATCCACGATACGCAAACCGGTTTCCACCGGATTGACACCCGTCGTCATGTAGGCGGCATGCGCGGGACGGCCCACCACGTCGACGAACATCCAGAACACCCCCAGCTGCGAGCGCATCATCCGCTCGTGGGTCGGCTCGGGAATCACCACCGCATCGAAAGCCGACAATTTGGCCGCCGAGATCGCGCTTTGCAGGGCCGACACCGTCGCCAGCGTGCCATTGCCCGTGTTTTCTTCTTCCAGCACTCCGTTAAAGCCCACGGCTCCCGCTGGCTGCACCCCGAGGTTTTTCAGGGCTTTGAACGCCGCCAGAGCGCACACCAGGCCGGCTTTCATGTCGCCGGAGCCACGTCCGTAGACCCAGCCCTCATGCTCTTTGCCCTCGAAGGGGCCTTCGCTCCATAACTCATGTGGCCCCGTCGGCACGACATCCAGGTGGCCGTTGAAGAGCACCGCCTTGCCACCTCCGGTCGTCGGTTCATGGCGGGCCAGCACGTTGTAGCGCCCGCCATCGGGACAACATGGCGGTGAGAACAGCGGCAGATTCTCCAGCTCTTCAGTGCGAAGCATGATGCGCTCGGAGGACAGCCCCAGATCAGCCAGCGCCTGCTCCAGATACTCGGCGGCGGGCGTTTCCTGCCCGGGCAGGCTGCGACGCTGCACGAACTCCCCCAGCGTCTGAACCATGTAGCCGCGTAGCTCGCGAACGGCCGCAGCGATCTGATCGGATGTCACGGTACTGCCCTGCTCTACGCTCATTGCTCTCTCCCGCCTTTAGGTGGTTTCGATGGATGTAGAAATTGAAGTATCAATAATTGCTACTTAGATATCTATAAATGGCATGTTAGAGTTTCCGCCCTTGATCCGGCAAGACTGCCGGCATGAGTGATTTCCCCTAGACTGACAGCGCGACGGCCCCCCTTACGCGCTGCAAAATGCCCTACAGGAACAGGAACCATGGCCACTACGGAAACCCGCTTCAATCAATCCCTAGCCAAGGGGTTTGGCATCCTGGAAGCCTTCTCCCAGCATCCAGGCCCCCTGAGCCTGAACGAGCTGGTGGAACGGTCCGGACTGGATCGCAGCTCGACCCAGCGGATGCTCCACACACTGGTGGCACTCGGCTATCTGGAGCGCGGCCCAAACGGCCGCGGTTATGTGTTGGGCAAGAAGATCCTCGACCGCACCTTCGACTTCCTGCGCGGTCACCCCCTGCTTGAACGCGCCACGCCGATCCTGGAGCAACTGCAGCGCGAATGCGGCGAACGCGTCGATCTGAGCCTGTTCGACGACCTGACCATCGTCTATGCCCTGCGTCGCCAGACCAAGCGGCAAACCTTCTTCGCTACGCTGGTAGGCCGACGCATGCCGACCTTTGCCTCTTCGGGAGGGCGCGCGATGATGGCCCACCTGAGCGATGCCGAAGTCGATGACATCCTGGCCCGCAGCCACCTGAAGGCCTATACGCCCAAGACCATCACCAATCCGGACGTCATCCGCGAACGCGTGCAGATGGCGCGCGAACAGAGCTATGCCCTATCGGTCGAGGAAAACCTGGTGGGCGAAGTGGTCCTGGCCAGCGCCGTGGTGGATCATGCGGGCCGGCCACAGGCTGCCATCCATATCGCCGGACTGCTCGCTGAATGGACGCCGGAGTCATTTGCACAGCGCTTCAGCTCACTGGCCATCTCGGCGGCGCGGGCACTGTCGAGCGTCTCCAATCGCGGCTGATACCCGACACGCAGCGGGAAATCCCTAGTCCGGGATGCTTGCATCCCTGCCGGGAAGCCTCCACCATTTAATAAATGGAACCTTAAGTATCAATATTTGATATCTAAGGATATTCGGGTCGGTCTGTGCCAAGACCCTCTGTCTGGAGGCTTTACCGTGATGTGCAATACCGTTAGGCGCGCCCTGCTGCAGGGCGCGCTGGCAGCCGCCGTGCTTCTGAGCACGGCCACCGCTTCGGCGGCCGATCCCCAGCCGCAATATGGCGGGGTCTTGACGGCCATACTGAACCCCGAACCGCCCAACCTGAACGTCGCCCTGCAGCAGGTCGGCACCACCCAGATGGTGGCGGGCAAAGTCTACGAAAGTCTGCTGACCTACTCGTTCGATCTCAAGCCTCAGCCCAGCCTGGCCAAGTCCTGGGACGTCTCCCCCGACCAGCTGACCTACAC
>JAEWJD010000025.1 GCA_023386765.1 Pseudomonadota bacterium
CCCATGGTCGCGCAGGCCTTGGCCATTTCTTCGATCACGATGACCGTATCCAGATAGCTCAGGCCCTGGCCGCCAGCGCTCTTGGGCAGCGTCATGCCCATGAAACCCGCATCGCGCAGCTTGGCAATGTTGTCCCACGGGTAGGCTTCGCTGCGGTCGGTCTCGGCGGCGGTCGGGGCGAACTCGCCCTGGGCCAGTTCACGGGCGCGGGCCTGCAGGGCCAACTGTTCTTTCGTCAAATGCGTCATGGTTGTCTCCGGGAGAATAGGGATCAGGACTGGCCGAGCCAGTCGGCGAGCACGTCTTGCTCATGTTCATTGATGCGCGGCGGCGCGTGGCGGTAGGTCGGCGGCGTCACCGACATCTTGAGCGGGTTGGCCAGCAGCCCCACTTCGCCGCCTTCGGCCCAGGCGCAGGGCATGCGCAACTCGGCGCCACGTGCCTGCACGTGCGGGTCTTCAAAGACGTCCTGCAGGTCGTTGACCGGGCCGCAGGGCACACCGGCCGCTTCCAGCGCCGCCAGCCAATCGCGCCGCGCGCGAGTCTGCAAACGCTCGTCGATCAGCGCGCACAGCGCGACGCGATGCTCAATGCGCTTGACGTTGGTGGCATAGCGCGGATCGGCCGCCAGTTCGGTCAGGCCGGCCACTTCGCAAAAGCGCTGGAACTGGCCATCATTGCCCACCGCCAGGATCATGGGCGAATCCGCCGTCGAGAAGACCTGGTAAGGCACGATGTTGGGGTGGCCGTTGCCCAGGCGCGTCGGCACCTTGCGCTCGGCCAGATAGTTGGTACCGGCATTAACCAGCCAGGCAATCTGGGTATCCAGCAGGGAAATGTCGATCTGCTGACCCTCGCCGGTGGCGTCGCGGTGGCGCAGCGCCGCCAGGATGCCCACGGCGGCATACATGCCGGTCATCACGTCGGCAATGCCCACGCCGACCTTCATCGGCTGGCCTTGCGGCTCGCCGGTCAGGCTCATGATGCCGCCCATGCCCTGGATCAGGAAGTCATACCCCGGGCGGCTGGCGTAGGGGCCGGTCTGACCGAAGCCAGTCACCGAGCAGTACACCAGGCGCGGATAACGTTCGCGGATCTGTTCGTAGCTCAGGCCGTACTTGGCCAGACCGCCCTTCTTGTAGTTCTCGATCAGTACGTCTGCCTGGGCGATCAGGCGGTGCACCAGGGCCTGACCTTCCTCGCTGGCGATGTCGATGGCGATCGAGCGCTTGTTGCGGTTGGCGCTCAGGTAGTAGGCGCTTTCATCGGTACGCTGGCCTTCCTGGTCGCGGATGTATGGCGGGCCCCACTTACGGGTGTCATCACCCTCGCCGGGCTTTTCCACCTTGACCACATCGGCGCCCAGATCGCCGAGCAACTGCGCCGCGCTGGGCCCGGCCAGAATGCGCGACAGGTCCAACACCTTGACGCCGGCCAGCGCCATGGGCGAGAGCGCGTTCATACGCCCTCCGCGCAAAACGGCCCGGTCGGCAGGCGCAGAGATTGGTGCAAATCAGCTTTCATCTTCCTCGAGCGCAAGGCGCTAATTGGTGTTGATGACTGGAATTTAAAATTCATGCCCATAAACATCAATTGAATTTAATTTCAACAATCATGATTGCTGCGACGCACCATGCGCTAGCACTGAAGCTCGCCACGGCCGCCTTTGCGCCAACCAGGCCGCAAGCTTAAGCGCTGGCGCACCGGTCCTGAATCAAGAATATTTGATATGCAAATACCATCTGTGACATAAGCGGCCTTGCACCAGGCCACCAGAGTGGGGTCAGCTATGTCAGAATCGACACAGACCTATCTCCTTGAACCACCATGAGCTGGACCGATATCCTGATCGAAAGCGAACGCCTGGCGCTGCGCCCGTTTACGGCAAGCGACGCCGGCGAAGTCTTTACCAGCATCACCCCCGGCCTGACCCGCTACATGGATTTTGAGCCGGCCGCCTCCGAGGCGGCGTTCGCCGAGGTCTGGCGCGAATGGCTGCCGCTGATCGCCAGCGGAGCCGATTTCACCTTTGTATTGCGGCAGCGCAGCGACGGCCGTTTTCTGGGTCTGGCCGGACTGCACCGCTGCGCCGACGCCACGCCCGAACTGGGCATCTGGATCCGCGAAGACCATCACGGGCACGGCTATGGGCGGGAAGCCGTGGCCGCCGTCGCCGCCTGGGCGGCCGACGCTTTCGGCGCGCCCGCCTTTCTCTATCCGGTGGCCGTGGACAACCAGCCCAGCCGCCGCCTGGTCGAAGCGCTGGGCGGTCAGTTGCAGGGGCCGATCCGGCGGCGCAAGTACGCCGCCGTGATGTACCGCTTGCCGGCGGCGTCCTTGAACCCGGCCTGAACCGGCGCAGCCGGCGCCGGCCGGGATACCTCAGGCGCGTGGCGCGCCAACAGGCGCCGACGCCGGCGCGGCGGCCGGTTGGCGGGCGGCAGCGCCCGGCCAGCGGCCATTGAGGGCTCCATAGGCCAGCAGGCCGATGACCAACCCCCAGAACGCCCCGCCAATGCCGAACAGCGTGATATTGGCGGCTGCCGCCAGAAAGGTGATCAGCGAGGCCTCGCGGCTCTTGGGATCGGCCATGGCGCTGGCCAGGCTGCCGCCGATGGTGCCCAGCAGGGCCAGTCCGGCCAGCGTGGTGATGAACGTCGCAGGCAAGGCCATGAACACGGCAGCCAGCGTCACGCCGAACACGCCGATCAGAATGTAGAACAGGCCCGCGGCGACACCGGCGATCCAGCGCCGCGACGGATCCTCATGTGCCTCGCGGCCGGTGCAGATCGCCGCCGTGATCGCCGCCACGTTGAAGGCATGCGAGCCGAACGGCGCCATCAGCAGCGACCCCAGGCCGGTGAGGGTCACGATAGGGTTGGCGCTGGTCTTGAAGCCATCATTGCGCAGCACCAGCATGCCCGGCATGTACTGGCCAGTCAGGGTGATCAGAAACAGCGGTAGCGCCACGCTCAGCAGTGCGTTGAGCGAGAAGGCCGGCATGGTGAAGACCGGTGCGGCCAACGTCAACGACAGCCCGGAGAGATCCACCCGGTCCTGGATCAGCAGATAGGCCAGACCCAGCACCAGGATACCGACCACGGCATAACGGGCGGTCAGCCGCTTGAGCAACACATAGGCCACGATCAACAGGCCGGCCAGGCCGGGATCGATGCTCATGCCGCCGAAGGCCTTCACGCCGAACTGCAACAGGATGCCGGCCAGCAGGCCCGCCGCCACACCGGGCGGGATCATCCGGATGACCCGCTCGAACCAGCCCGACAAGCCCAGCGCCACGAAAGCCGCCGCCGAGATGAGGTAGGCGCCGATGGCCTCGGGATAGGATGTCGTGGCCAGCGCCGTCACCAGAAAGGCGGCCGCCGGGGTGGACCAGGCAGTGATGATGGGCTCGCGCGTGGCCCAGCTCAAGATCAGGCCGGTCACGCCGACGCCGATCGAAATCGACCACACCCAGGATGCAGTGAGTTCCGGACTCAGGCCGGCCACCTTGGCCGCCTGGAATACCAGGATGAAAGTGCCGCCATAGTTGACGATGACCGAAATCAGGCCGGCCACCACCGGATGCACAAGATCGCGCAGCGACAGGCCGCGCGCAGAAGATGGGGAGGACGGCGAGGAAGAAGCCATGATGGATTGAAACTCCGGGAAAAGCAGGGTTGCGAAAGCCGTTGATGGTTATTTTTATAGCGCTAAAATGGCCGGCATCTCCCTACCATTTCAATCATGTAGTACAGGCCAATTGTTCAAGCACGCCCAACTGGAAACCGTCAAAGCCTGGCTGGCCGACCCCGCCCACCGCGCGCTGGCGCTGCATGCCCGCATTCAGCGCGCCGTGCGCCAACTGATCCTCGACGGCACCCTGGGCGTGGGCAAACCCCTGCCGGCCTCGCGCGCCCTGGCCACCTCGCTTGGCGTGTCGCGCGATACGGTCGAGGCCGCCTACGGCCAATTGCATGCCGAGGGTTTCATCGAGCGGCGCGTCGGAAGCGGCAGCTTCGTCTCCGAGCGCGCCAGACGGGCGCCAGGACGGCGCGCCGCCACTCCCTGGACGGGTGTGTCGGTGTCGCTGAGCCGGCGCGGCCAGGCGCTCTATGAAGGCGGCGGGGTACGTGACTTCCCTGCCCCGCGCCCCTTTGCGCCCGGCGTGCCGGAGACCCGCAGTTTCCCGCTGGCAACCTGGGAGCGTCTACAGCGCCAGGTGCTGCGCGACCACGGCCACCAGGCCCTGGCGCACAGCCCGCCGCAAGGCATGCCGGCGCTGCGCCGCGCCATCGCCGACTATGTCAATCTGGAGCGCGGCGCCCAGGCCAGCCCCGAGCAGGTGCTGGTACTGACCAGCTCGCAACAGGCCATGGCCCTGTGCGCCCAGGTGCTGCTGGACCCGGGTGACACCATCGCGATCGAAGACCCTGTCTACCCCGGCGCGCGCAAGGCCTTCGAGGCGGGCGGCTTGCGCACCGCCCCGATTCCACTCGATGCCCAGGGCATGCAGGTGGCGCTGCTGCAAGCCCTGTCGCCCGCACCAAAGGCCGTCTTCCTGACCCCCTCGCACCAGTTCCCCACCGGCGTGACCCTGGCGCTGGAGCGGCGCCTGGCGGTGATCGAATGGGCCCGGCGCCAACAGGCCTGGATCATTGAGGACGACTACGACAGCGAATTCCATTACGCCGGCAAGCCCATGGCCTGCGTCCAGGGCCTGGACCGGCATGGCCGCACGATCTATATCGGCACCTTCACCAAATCGCTGTTCCCGGGCCTGCGCATCGGCTACATGGTGCTGCCGCCCGCGCTGGTCGCGCCGATGACGGTGGCGCGCACCCTGCTCGATGGCCATAGCGCCCCCCTGCCCCAACTGACGCTGGCGCGCTTCATGGAGGCCGGCCATTTCGGCGCCCATGTGCGTGCCATGCGGGCCGTGTATGCCGACAGGCGCGACGTGCTGGCGCGGCTGCTGCGGCGCCATCTGGGCGATATGCTCACGCCGCAGGTGCCGGCCGGCGGCATGCAGCTGCCCTGCCTGCTGGCCGACGAGCTGTCCGAAACCGTTCTCATTGCTCGCGCGGCGCGCCAGCAGATCGAACTCACCGGTCTGACGCCGCTGCATCAGCTCACCCCGGCCGCCCCGGGCGTGCTGATGGGTTTCGCCGCCTATGCGCCCCGCGAAATGCAGGCCGCAATCAAGCTGCTGTCCAGCGCATGGCGTGAGGCCTGATACGCGCGTCAAACATATCAGGCACCCAGTTATTTGAAATTGGACGCCCGCGCCGCGCGCTCCGTAGACTGCCGTTCATTCCATCCGGAGACTTTCGGCCATGCAATTGAACGGCATCATCGGCTACCTGCTGAGCCCCTGCGACACGCAGGGGGAGATCGACCACAGGCTGCTGGCGCAGCATATTGAATACCTGGTGCAGGCCGGCGTGCACGGCCTGGCGCCGCTGGGCAGCGTCGGCTGCCTGCCCTACCTGAACGACGATGAACGTGTCGCCGTGCTCGACACCACCGTGGCCGTGAGCGCCGGGCGCGTACCGGTGCTCGCCGGTGTCTCCAGCATGAGCACGGCCCAGACCCTGCGTCATGCGCGCCTGGCCGAGGCCGCCGGCGTCGATGCCATCCAGGTGCTGCCCAGCACCTACTGGAAATTGACCGAAGACGAAACCTTCGCCTACTACCGCCAGGTCAGCGACGCGGTGAGTCTGCCCATCATGGTCTACAACAACCCCTTCGTCACCGGCCTGGACATGTCGGTCGCCTTGCTGCAGCGGCTTACCGCCCTGCCCAATATCCGCCTCATCAAGGAAGCCAGTCCCGAGCCGGGCAAGATTGCCCGACTGTGCGAGGCTTGTGGCCCCGACGTGAAAGTGTTCGCAGGCGTGAGCAGCATGGCCCTGCAAGGCCTGCGCGACGGTGCGGCCGGCTGGGCCACCGCCGCGCCCAATGTGTGCGCACCCGCCATCCTGGATTTCTACCGCCGCTTGCGCACTGGCGATCTCGACGGCGCCGCCGCGCAGTTCGAACGCCAGACCCCGCTGCTGGACTACCTGCTGGCCCATGGTCTGCCGCGCACCATCAGTGCGGCCATGACGCTGCTGGGCCGCGACCCCGGCCATCTGCGCGCCCCGCTCGCACCGCTGGAGGCCGGCCGCCGCCAGATCCTGCATACCTTGCTCAAAACCCTGGAGATGACCCCATGAAACCCCTTGCCCTCGTTGCCGCGCTGGCCGTCTCGCTGGCCGGCGGCCCGGCCGTCGCGGCCGATTACCCTGCGCAACCCATCCGCCTGGTCGTGCCGTTCGGCGCCGGCGGCGTCACTGACACCACCGCAAGGGTCTTCGCCGAAGGTCTGAGCAAAGAACTGGGCCAACCCGTCGTGGTGGAAAACCGTGCCGGCGCAGGCGGCGCCATTGCCGCCAGCAGCGTGGCCAAGTCCCGCCCCGACGGCTACACGCTGCTGGTGATCACCAACGGCATGTATGCCGTCAATCCGCTGATCTACGCCCAGTTACCCTACGACCCGGACAAGGACTTCAATTATGTGGCCATGCTGGCCAACACCCCGACCATCCTGGCCGTCGGCCCGGACAGCCCCCACCATACGCTGGGTGAACTGGTCGAAGCTGCCAAGGCCAAACCGGAAAGCCTGAGCTTCTCGACTGCCGGAGAGGGCTCGGACAACTATCAAGTCATGCGCCTGCTGGAGCAGGCCGGCGGGGCCCGACTGCTGCACGTACCGTACAAAAGCGGACCGGAATCGCTCACGGCCATGATGAGCCGGCAAACCGACGCCACCGCCGTCTCGGCCGTGACGGCCGGCGGCTTCATCGCCGCCAACCAGATCCGACCGCTGGCCGTCACGTCGTCCAAGCGCCTGGCGCAGCAACCGCAGATTCCCACGGCGCAAGAGGCCCTGGGCCGACCGATCGAGGGCGGCTCGCTATCGGGTATTGCGGCACCGGCCGGCACCCCCGAGCCGATCCTGGAACGCCTGAATGCGGCGGTCGCCGCCGTAGCCGCCGGACCACTGGCGCAACAGAAGGTCTACGCCCAGGGCAGCGAGCCTGTCGATCCGGGCCGCCAGGTGTTCGAGCAGCGGGTGCGCGAAGAGCAGGCCAAGTGGCGGGCGCTGCTCAAGCCGGCCGACGCGCGTTAAGGCGGTGACGGCAGGCACTCATAGGCGCACTGCGTGAACCAGCGCGCCGCCGGATTCAGACCGGCCGCGGGCAAGGCCAGGGCCAGGGCGTAGGTCAAGGGCTGGCCCGCCCCATCCTGCAGGGCGACGAACACGACATTCTCGACGGCGATGCGCGCCAGCGCCTGGGGCACGATGGCAACCCCCAGGCCGGCGGCGATCAAGGGCAAGGTGATCAACGCATGGGACGACTCTTGCAGGGCCCGCGGCGTGAAACCCTCACGCTGGCACAGCGCCATGATTTCGCCGGCAAAGCCCGGGCTGTCCGAATGGGCCAGGGCCACCAGTGTTTCGGTGCCGATATCCGCCAGCCGCAACGCCTGATGCCGGGCCAGGGCATGGCCGGCCGGCACCGCCAGCAACAGACGCTGGCGTGGCAATGGCATCCATTCGATTCCCGGCACGCCCGCGGCGGGCGGCACCAACAGGGCCACGTCGAGTTCGCCGCGTTGCAGTTCGGCCAGGATGCTGACCGAGCTGCCACTGCTCAATCGCAGGCGCACGGCGGGAAAACGCGTGGTGAAATACGGCAACAACCGGGGCAGCAGATCCAGCGCGGCGCTGGGCACGGCGCACACCCGCAAGCTGCCCACCCGGCCCTGGTCGGCGTCGCGCGTGGCCTGCATGGCAGCCTGCGCGCCATCAAGCAGGCGCTGCGCCTCGCGCAGGAATACGCCGCCGGCCACGGTCAGGCGCACACCCTGCCGATCGCGTTCGAACAGGCGCGCCCCCAACTCCTCCTCCAGCCGCTTGATCGCCAGGCTCAAGGGCGGCTGCGTCATGCTCAGGCGCTCGGCGGCCTTGCGGTAGTTGAGTTCTGCGGCCAGCACCACGAACTGGCGTAGTTGGCGGAAATCCATGGCGGCCCCGGCTCAGCGGCTGGCCATCCAGTCGAGCACCAGGTCCATGGTGCGATGCACGTGCTCGACCATGGCCAGGCGCGCGGCCGGGCCATCGCGCTCGCACAACGCGGCCAGGATGGCCTCGTGCTCGCGAATGTTCTCTTCCATGAGGCGCGGGGGCATGCGCGAGGCGAAGCTCAGGGCGCTGGCCACGCTGCCGCCCTGCATTTCGGTGATCAGTTCCTGCAGGCGCTCGTTGCCGCTGGCCTGCGCAATGATCTGATGAAAACTGCGGTTGTGATCCAGCCATTGCGAGCCGCGCTCGCCCTGCACGCGCGAGCGCAGCGTGCGGGCATATTCCTCCTGGCAGGCCGACAGACGCTCAAGCTCGTCATCCTGCAGCCAATCCACCGCCAAAGCGGCGGCCAGCCCTTCGAGTTCGGCACGGATCTGGAAGGCCTCTCGCACCGCCTTGGCCGACGGCACGGCCACGATGGCGCGGCCACTGGGGGTCAGTGCAATCGCGCGCCGGGCCTCCAGGAAACGCAGGGCTTCCCGGATGGGCGTGCGGCTGGTGCCGAACTCGGCGGCCAGTTCGTACTGGCTCAGGGGATCGCCCGGGCGATAGCGGCCGGTCTGGATGCGCCGCAGGATTTCCTCGGCAATTTCGGTCGACGATCTCATCGAAGTGGCTGTCTCGGCGGTGGTCGGCATGGCAAAGGCGGCGCGCGGAAAACGTTCGATCATAGGGTAATTCCGAGTGCCCACCATCATGCGACGACTATAGCATCCCGTCTTACATAAATGGGATCCCATTTATGCCAAACGGTATCCTTAGGAGTACACCATGACTGACCTCGACACCATTACCGGCCGCCCCATCCTGCATCCCGGCGGGCGTGGCGGCCCCCTGACCGATGCGCACCGCCCGATGGCCGTTTGCCACCGCGACGATCTGGCCTGGGAGAACCTGCGCTACGACGGCCAGCTGTCGAAGATGATGTTCCACCCCTCGGCCGAACAACCCACCGTGCCCAACGCCGGCATCGTCCATTACGACAAGGGCTCTGGCCACCCGCTGCACAACCACTACTTCGCCCAGATTTGGTACATCCTGAGCGGCCGCTTCCAGATCCGCGACCAGGTCTACGGCGCCGGCACCATGATCTTTCACCCGGCGCCCCACTACGAAGACGCGATGGTGACACTGGAAGAAGGCGAAATCCTCTACGTGCAATACATGGGCCCGGAAACCCGCCAGCCCCCCATCTACGACGGCCGCTTCAACATGCAGACGCGCCGCCCGCTGGACGAAGAAACCACCGCTGTCTGAACTTGCGCACCGGCTGCCGCGCACGGCCCCCCTTGCGGGTCGCTCAGCGCGGCACTCGCCCCGGACGCTCCCCTTCCCCCTGCGGAGAGAACCATGAACCGCATCATCGCGCTGCTCGATGCGCTCAATCGCAACGTGGGCCGCGGCATCAGCCTGGCCATGCTGCCCTTGCTGGCCATCACCCTGGCCACCGTCATCCTGCGCTATGTCTTCGGCATCGGCCTGATCTGGCTGCAGGACAGCTATGTCTGGCTGACCAGCGTCTATTTCATCGGCCTGTCGGGCAGCGCGCTGCTGTACGAGCGTCACGTCCGCGTCGAGCTCTTCTACGGGCGCATGCCCGCTCGCAGCCAGGCCTGGGTCAACCTGCTGGGCGTGCTGCTGCTGCTGTGGCCCACCCTGACAGTCATCGTCCTGGCCAGCTGGCGCCCCATCGCGCGGTCCTGGCGCTTTTTCGAAGTTTCGCCCAACGCCGGCGGCCTGCCTTTTGCCTATCTGCACAAAAGCCTGATCTACGTGTTCTGCGCCCTGCTATTCCTGCAGAGCCTGTCCTTGCTGCTGGCCTCGTTGCGTACGCTGCGCGCCGCCCCCGCCCCGGGAGTCTGTCGATGAATTTGAATGAACTGCTGTGCCTGCTGATGTTTGCCGCCGTGATGGCAACGATGATGGCGGGCTTTCCGGTGGCCTTCACCCTCTCTGGCGTGGGTATCGGCTTCGCCCTCCTGGGCAGCGCCCTGGACGTCTTCGAATGGCGCACCATGGGCGGCGTGATGGGCCGCCTGTACGGGATCATGAGCAATGAAATGCTGGTGGCGATCCCGCTGTTCGTTTTCATGGGTTTCATGCTGGAGAAATCCAAGACCGCCGAGCGGCTGCTGGAAACCACCTCGCGTCTGTTCGGCACCCTGAGCGGGGGACTGGCCTTCACCGTGGTGGCCGTCGGAACGCTGCTGTCGGCCGCCACCGGCATGGTGGCCGCGACGGTCGCCACGTTGGCGCTGATCAGCATACCGGCCATGCGCCGGGCCGGCTATCAGCCTTCCTATATGGCAGGTACGGTGTGCGCCTCGGGCGCGCTGTCACAGCTCATCCCGCCCTCCACCGTGCTCATCCTGATCGGCGACATGATGCGCGGCGTCACCCCGGCATCGCGCCCGGGCGGCCCCGTGACGGTCAGCGACCTCTTTGCCGGGGCGGTGCTGCCCAGCCTGCTGGTGGTGGGGCTGTTCTTTCTCTATGTGCTCTACAAGGCGATTTTCCAACCCGCCACCTGCCCACCCTTGCCGGCCGCCAGTGGCGAGCAACAGCGCGTAAGCCTCAAGGACGTGCTGCGCGATGCGCTCGCGCCCCTGTCGCTGATCGTGGCCGTACTGGGCTCCATCCTGGGCGGGATCGCCACGCCCACCGAGTCCGCCGCCGTCGGCGCGGCCGGCGCCACCCTGCTGGCGCTGATCTCCCGCAGCCTGTCGTGGCGCACGCTGAAGGAATCCTGCCAGGCCACCGGCCATCTGGTGGCAATGGTTTACACCATCATGATCGGCGCGGCCATTTTCTCGTTGGTCTTCAAGGGTATGGGAGGGGAACACCTGGCCCACGAAATCCTAGCCAGCGTGCCCGGCAGCCAATATGGCGCGCTCATCCTGGTGCTGGCGATCGCGTTCGTGCTGGGTTTTTTCCTCGATTCGTTCGAGATCATTTTCATCGTCATTCCGATCTTCGGCCCGCCGCTGATCGCACTGGGCGTCGACCCGCTGCTGTTCGGCGTGCTGTTGGCCGTCACCCTGCAGACCAGTTATCTCACCCCGCCCTTCGGCTTCGCCGTGTTCTATCTGCAAGGCGTCTTCAAGGACATCGACTCGGCCACCGCCTATCGCGGCGTGCTGCCTTATATCTTCCTGCAAGCACTGGCCATCGCCGCCATCATGCTTGTCCCCGCTGTCGCCACCTGGCTGCCGGCCGTGCTGTATTGAGTCGCGCACCTCACCTGCCCCCTCTGGAGACTCTCATGACCCCCTCATTGCTTTCCTCCCGCCGCCGCCTGCTGCAGGCCGGCGCGGCCACCGGCCTGGGCGCCATTCTCGCCACCGGCAGCGCCCCCGCCGTCGCACGCGGCAAGGTCCGTTGGCGCCTGGGCATGGCCTGGGCGCGCAACGCGCCCGGCTACACCACTCCCGTGGTGGCGCTGGCCGAGTTCCTGTCCAAGGCCAGCGGCGGCGATTTCGAACTGGAACTGTTCGGTGCCGGCGAAGTCGTGCCACCCATGCAGACCTTCGACGCCGTGCTCGACGGCACCCTGGATTGCGGCCATGGCTATCCCAGCTACTGGGCCGGGAAATCCATCGCCATGAACCTGGCGATGAGCATGCCCTTCGGCACCACCGCCCAGGAAAAAAACGCCTGGCTGCAATACGGCGGCGGCCAGGAAGTCCTCGACAAGGTGTATGAGCGCTTCGGCGCCAAGTTCTTCCCGCTGGGCAACTGCGGCGTGCAGCCCATGGGTTGGTTCCGCAACGAGATCCGTTCGATCGATGATCTCAAAGGCCTGAAATTCCGCGTCACCGGGCTGGCCGGCCAGGTGCTGCGCGAATGCGGCGTGGCGGTGGTCACCATGCCCGTGGGCGAGTTGCTGCAGGCCATGCAGTCCGGCGCGGTCGACGCCTGCGAACTCACCGGCCCCTACATCGACACCACCATGGGCATCCAGCGTGCGGCCAAGAACTACTACTTCCCCGGCTGGCACGAACCCGAGGGCCAATTCGACCTGTTCATCAACCTGGACACCTGGAACGAACTGCCGGCCCGCTATCAGGAACTGGTACGCGTGGGCAGCTACTACGCCAACACGGTCATGCTCAACGAACTGGTGGCCCGCAACGGCCAGGCCTTCGAGACCCTGCGCAAAGAGCATGGCGTGCGCCCGGGCGTACTGCCTGACGAAGTCCTGGACCGGCTCTACCTGGTAACCGGCCAGATACTCGAAGGCGCTTACGACAGCGACCCGCTGGCACGCGAAGTGCGCCAGAGCCTGCAGACCTTCCTGGCCCATTGCGCACCCTACAGCGACTATGCCGACCTGCGCTACCTGCAGCAGCGCGCCCGCCTGTCCGGTCGCAGCCTGACCTGAGCCGGTTCTGCCGGCGCACAACGCGAAGGCGCCCGGCCCGCCACGGGCCCGCGCCGCGGGG